>WFWF01000095.1 GCA_015491275.1 Aquificales bacterium
AGTACAATCTGGGTCACGGGAGATACTATGAGCTGAGGGATGATATTGAAAACAACTTTAAGGGAATAATCATAACGGGTAACTTCTTGGACGGTGTTTCAATGGCTGACTGTATAAGAAATTCAAAGAAAGTTGCGGAGAAGGTAAAGGCTTTACAGTAGCTTTAGCAATAGAGAGTTGCCTCAAACCTGCCTACACTCTATCTACCCACGGATAAATAGGTAAAAGGTTACTTACTCTGACCAGTTTGCTTACTTGTAAACACAATTACAGCCAAAAGGAAAGTACCGAGGCTTAATCCGATAGCTGTTAAAGTCCATTCATAACTCATTCCTTGCTACCTCGTTCTATTAATTAAGTAATAGGACTTACAACAACTGTTCCAGTGATAAGAAGCGATAAGTTGAAGGACAGCCTACTAAGTTCCCTGTATGTTTCCTTTGATAATTTAATTATGTTACCTTTTTAAGCAGAAAAAAAAGATTACTCTAAATCCTGCCTGTTACAAAATTCCATAGCGTATTCGGGTGATACCTCCAATATTCTAAGCACGCACTCTTTTGCCTTTTCTAAAACAGCCCTAAGTAAAACCTCTTCTTCCAGGGAAAAGGGAGATAAAACATACTTAGTAATATCCTTTTTTTCCTTAGGTCTGCCTATACCTATACGAAGCCTGGGGAACTCTTCCGTTTTAATCTCTCTTATTATTGATTCCATTCCCCTGTGCCCCCCAGAGCTTCCCTTCAACCTCAAACGGGTAACACCCAACGGCAGATCAAGATCATCATATATAACAAGCATCTCCGAAGGCTTTATATCGTATTCTTCTAAAAAATTAACGACAGCTAAACCGCTGTTGTTCATGTAAGTTTGGGGTTTTGCAAGTATAACCGATCTACCCATTACTCTTACCCTATAAACATGAGAAAGGCACTCTTCTTCCACTTTGACGGATTTAAAACCCTCAAGGATTTTATCTATGACTATAAACCCTACATTATGACGCGTATATTTGTACCTCTCCCCCGGATTGCCGAGCCCCACAACAAGCTTTATCATTCAGTGGAAGACTGCTCCTCCCCTGCGGATTCTTCTGCTGGTATTTCTTCTTCAACCTCAAGTACTACAGCCACGGTCTCCTCTGGAGCATCAATTATTAAACAACCTTCGGGAGGGGTTATATCCCTCACATGCAATGAGTCTCCCAACCCCAAACCGCTAACATCAACAATAATCTTCTCGGGTATATTCTGGGGCTGTGCCTTTATGGTAAGGGTGTGCATGATTGGTTCAAAGGTACCGCCTTCGGTAACACCTGCGGGTGTCCCTACAAATTCTATGGGAACCTCAACCTCAAGCTCTTTAACATTACTTATATCATAAAGATCCACATGAATAGGATTATCCCCCAACCAACCGTACTGTACTTCCTTAAGTATGCAAACCCTCTTTTTCCCTTCTGTTTCAATCTCCAAAAGATAAGCTCCCCCTTCCAAAAGTAACCTCTCAAGATCCCTTGCCCTCACATAAGCATGATAGTTTTCTACATCCTTACCGTAAATCTCTGCGGGTATAAAGCCCTCTCTCCTTTTCCTTTTTAGCTCAGACTTATCGCCTATTTGACGGGGTATTACCTCCAAACTTACCTTCTTCATGGGGTGATTATTATAACATGATTGCTTTCGCCAAGATATATCTGTAACTCAAATTAAGCATTATATAGCCTGAAAATATACCTATGAACAGGATGAGGTAAAGAATAGTAAGTTGATAAACTACCGAAGTGAAGGGATCCGCCCTGTAGTTTCCAACTCTGAGTTTCCACAGATCTCTGAGGGATCCCTTTAGCCTTTCACCATAGATTAGGGGTTCTGAGGTTAGCTTTTTCTCTATTGCTTTCTTTATCCTTTTCTTTGTTTGTATATCAAGAGACTTTACATCCTCCTTGACCCTCGTAAGGTATCTAATCCCATATTTCCTCATGAGTTAGTGTCTTCTTTTTACTGAGTGTTCTAAGCCTCTCCTCTGCTATCCTTGTAAGGCTTATATCTTCTGCAATGTTTAGCCCAATTTCCATATATAATCAATAATTCTTAGAAACACCTGACATAATATAGCTATTTAACTATATTAACCCTGTTATGAAACCCAAAGAGGTGATGGAAGTTTGAAGGATTTCAAAGTTCAGGAAGGTAATGGACGATGTCATCGGTTAAGAGAGTCCTCACAATAAGGGTTTCAGGAAAGGAAAAGAAGGAAAAGGTAAGAAAATTCCTCTTTGACCTTGCTCACTTTAGAAATATGCTCATTCTCTTGATAGCGGAATACAGAAAGCTTTACGGTAAGTG
>WFWF01000096.1 GCA_015491275.1 Aquificales bacterium
CAGACTTTATATCTTTCGGTGTCATAATAACCTCAAGGGGGAGATCGTAAAGCACACTTTTTATCTCTTCACTGTCAGTTGCTACAATCACCCTTTCTCCCGTTTTTAGACACCCTTCAGCTACCCTTCTTATGAGTGGCACACCCCTTACGGGTCTTAACAGTTTCTTGGGTAGCCTTTGCGAATCAAGCCTTGCGGGTATTACTATGACCCTTTTCATCACTTTCCTTTCCGAAGTACTGTTTTATCTTTGCTCTCAGGGTGTTGCGTGAAATGTTCAATACATTTGCTATCTTTGATTTATTCTCCCCGTACCTTTCCATAAGGATTTTTAAAAGAGCCTGTTCAAAAACCGATGGTATATTACCTATCTCTTCCTCTGGTACGGACTTTATATATTCTCTGAGAATATCCTCAAGAGATTGATTGGGTAGTTGACTAAAAGATATCGGAAGTTGTTTTATATAGCCTTTCTTTGTTTCAAGCACACTTCTGTAAACCACATTTTTAAGCTCCCTGACATTCCCGGGCCAAGAATATTGTATAGCCTTTTCCAAAACATCTTCCTCAAAACCTTCCACTTCCGTTCCCAATTCTCCGTTTGCCTTTGATATAAAAAAGCTTATCAGCTCTGGTATGTCTTCTTTCCTTTCCCTAAGGGGCGGGACATTTATTGTTATCTGGGCGAGCCTGAAATACAGATCCGCCCTGAAACTACCTTCCTCTATGAGGATTTCCAAGTTCCTGTTGGTAGCGGCTATTATTCTTACATTTACATGGGTCTCCTTTGTATCGCCTATGCGGTAAAACTTTTTCTCTTCCAGGAATCTGAGCAGTTTGGTTTGAAGCTCTTGGGGCATATCCCCTATCTCGTCAAGAAAAAGAGTACCCCTGTTGGCTAATTCAACCTTACCCGGGGTATCCTTAAGGGCTCCGGTGAAGGATCCTTTTATATAACCGAACAGTTCCGCTTCAAGCAGATGTTTAGGTATGGCACTGCAGTTTATTGCTATAAAGGGATTGCCCGATCTTTCCGAGTTTTCATGTATAGCCCTTGCTATTACCTCTTTACCCGTACCCGTTTCCCCAGTTATAAGCACATTCATATCATTGGAAGAGGCGAGACCTATCATCTTAAAAACTTCAAGCATCTTTGGAGAGCTTCCGACGATAGGAAATCCGTTAATTTCCTTAGGTATTGCTTTCTTTCTTTTCCTCGGTATTACTTTTTCCACCGAGTTAAGAAGATCCTTTAGATCAAATGGTTTTTTAAGTATTTCAACCGCTCCGAATTTTGTTGCTTTTATTACATTTTCCGGTGATGTATAAGCGGTTATCATTATTACCGGTATGGTTATACCTCTTTCCCTGAGCCTTTTAAGTACATCTATTCCCGAGAAATCTCCAAGCTTTATATCTATAACAGCAGTGTCTGATTCTTCAGCCCTTCGCAGCGCATCCGAGGGATTATCAACACAGATTGGCTCAAAGCCTGCCCTTTCAAGGACCTTGCCTATGGCATAAAGCACATCATGTTCATCATCTAATACCAGTACCTTTCCCTTCATGGCTTTTATTATTTATATAAGGTATTGTAACCGTAATCGTTGTTCCTTTCCCCACCTGAGAGTGTATATCCAATGTTCCCCCCAGGAGATGTGTGTATCTCATGACTATCGGTAAGCCGAGACCTGTTCCCCCTTTCTTTGTTGTAAAGAAAGGTGAGAATATTTTGTCCATACTTTCCTTAGGTATGCCCTTACCTGAATCCGATACAGTTATCTGTACTTCCATATTTTTTCTTACAGTGGATATATGTATAAAGCCTTTGCCGTCAATGGCTTCAATTGCGTTGTTTAAGAGGTTTGTAAGTATTGCATTTAGAGCCTCTCTGTTTGAGTAGATATGTATATCCTCAAAGTGAGTCCTAAGCTCTATGTTTTTTTCCTTTATCCTTGGAAGAAGCAGGGATATATTCTCCTTTATTACCTCGCTTATATTAAGTATGCTCCAGTTTCCTCCCCCGATTTTTGCAAAGGCCAGAAACTCATTAACTATGCTGTCAATTCGCGAGATGGATTTTTTAATTATCTCTATGTCCTTTTTGTCGCATTCGTCCATGGATGTGAGAAGCTTTACTGGTAAAAGGGCGTTTTTTAGCTCGTGGGCGAGATTGGTGGACATCTCTCCCAAAAAGGAAAGGGCTTCAATCCTTTTCATCTTATTCTCAAGCTCTTTTATCTTTGAAATATCTGCTATGGTTACAATATACCACTCCTTGGCAGGCATTATACTCAGCAGAGACGGAATACTTCCGCCCTTCTTCTTCCTTATTTCTGTTTCATAGGTAAAGGGAAGTTTGTTATTAAGCGTATTCCTCAAGATTGTTCTGTCCCTTGGATATTTTATTAAGATGGAGAACTTTCTTCCGAGAAGTTGATGATAATTAAAGCCGAGTGTTTCAATCCTGTGGTTTGTAAAAAATATCCTCATTTCCCTGTCAAGGATGAGTACTATGTCGTACACATTGTTTACTATGTCAGCATAGAAGTCTTGTGCAAACCTTATGTTATTGAGGAAGGTATTAACATTTTTGAAGGCATCATAAACCACATCCGCAAGGTCCTGAATCTCATCCTTTTCAGGAAAATCTATTTTATTTACTTCCTCTATGTGTCCCTTTCTTACCTTCTCTGCTTCCTTCAATATTCTCCTTAATCTTGAATTTATACGATAAGATATTATGAGACTCAGCAAGACACCCATCAATCCGAAGCCAGATGATATACCCAAAACGCTGTATTTGATATATGAAAACTGTCTTGTTATTTCCTTTTTATCAAGCCTTACAATGACGAATCCTACGGGATTACCCTCTTTATCGGTTACCTTGTGTTTGACCGTGTGTCTTTTGTCCTCAAGAAGGCGGGATAGACCGAAAGGTATCTTGTCCTTACTCGTGTATGTTAGAGCGTAACCTTTTTCATCAAGAAAGGCTACTTCCTTTATAAACCTCTGGGCTATTATTGATTGGCTTATATCTTTAAGTTTCTTTTCATCCTTTTTAATAAGGAATTCTGAGATGTTGCTTTCCTCAATTTCAAGGAAGTTCTTTATTGCTTCCTCTGTTGTTTCAAACAGGATATTCTCCCCGAAATTGACCATGACAACCGTAAGGGGCAGGGATGAGAGAAGAATAACCATAAAAAAAGTTACCGCTAACTTTATGCCTATGCTTAAATGGAGAAGGTTTTTAAGCCAACTCACCGTACATATTATTTTGCGTACTTTGGGCTAATGGTCAAGTTTTTACCAGTCCTAACAAAAAATTTGTCACCTTAAGTTTGTTTCATAAATCGGATGATTTCTTTAAGTTTTTAGTTTTCGGGATAAAAATTTTCTGGGGTATTTTGGCATGTTTTTTGCCCCTCTAAAAGGGAGGCTGTCATGAGAAAGAGCCTTGGTGTTTTTGTTATACTCGGTATAGTTGTTGTAGTTTTGGGTGGAGCACTTTTATATTTGTTTACATCGCTCGGTGTTAAGATAGAACCCCTCGGTGATGCCTTTGTAGTTTACAGGGTTGAAACTCCGGAACAACCCATAGAGTTTCCTCACTACAAGCATGTAAAGGATGTTGGGCTACAGTGTACATACTGTCATGCCTATGCGGATAAGGCTGTAAGTCCCGGTATCCCTCCCCTTGAAGTTTGTATGGGTTGCCATTCTGTTATAGCTACGGATAAGCCGAGAATTAAAAAGCTAACCGAATATTGGAACAAGAAAGAACCTGTTCCGTGGAAGCATGTTAACAAGTTGCCCGATTTTGTCTTCTTCACTCACAAGAGACATGTAAAGGCGGGAGTTGATTGTAAGGCTTGCCACGGTGACTTAAGTACAATGACAGTAGCTCAGAGAGTGAAGCCTCTGAAGATGGGTTGGTGTCTTTCCTGTCATAATGATGTGAAGGGTTACCTTGAAGCTCACGGGTTACCTCCAGCTAAGGTGGACAGGGCTCCCACCGACTGTTGGACTTGCCATAAATAGGAGGGCTTTAATATGAAAAGAAGGGACTTTATAAAATTCATAGGGTTTATATCAGGAAGTGCAGCCCTATCTTCTTGTACGGGGCATCTTAACAAAAATCACTATTTCAGGACTGATGAAATAATTCCTTTTGTTTCTCCGCCGCCTGATAGAATTCCTCCCGATGCGGGAGGCGGAGGAGAGGGTTTATACTTTCCCACAGTGTGTGCGGAGTGTCCCTCGGGGTGTCCCGCCCTTGCTTTTGTGAGGGACAAAGTATATGACAGGGTACACGGTAAGTATCCCACAAAGCTTGAGGGTATGCCGAATCATCCTATAACATCTGGCGCTTTTAAGGAGCCTTTTAATGCTGGTGTTCTTTGTATAAGGGGACAAGCATCCCTTTACAGGGTTTACAGCCCTGACAGATATAAGAATCCTCTCGTTAAAGACACAAACGGTAACTGGAGAGAGATAACTTGGAAAGAGGCTATAGACCTTGTTGTTGATAGATTGAAGGAAGCGGAGAAAAAAGGTCTAAAGGGTGTTTACCTTTCCTCAAGGACTACAGGTTCCCTTTCCCATCTTATAGACGAATTCTGTAGGGAAGCTGGTATTGAAAGATTGCCGGAATTTGAACCCATAAATCACTCCGCGGTCAGGAAAGGATATGAGGTACTATTCGGGATAAATGAACTGCCCGTTTATAAAATTGAAAAATCCGATTTTCTGTTAACGATAGGTGCGGATATACTTGAATCTTTCGGTAATCCCGTATATTATCAATCAGCTTTTGCAAAGGCGAGGGAGAATAAAAACTTTAAGTGGTTCCATATAGAACCTCATCTCACCCTCACCGGTCTTAGTGCGGATGAAAGATTTTCCGTAGAGCCCGGTACGGAACATTTTCTTCTCTCCTTTATGTTGCGGTGGATAGTAGAAAGCGGTGTTGCTGTAAGGGAAGTTCCAGAAGAGATAATTCAGTATGTCCCCCGCTACTCCTTGTGGGAGGTTGCGGAGAGAACGGGTATAAAGGCGGAGAACATTGATAGGCTCCTCGCTAAGATGTCAAGGGCGAGAAAACCCCTCGTTATAGTAGGTGGCGTCTCAACCGCTCATGATACTGGTCTTGATGTTGCTGTTTTGGGGGGACTTATACAGTGGGCTATGGGTATGACAGATGATCTTATAGACTTTACATATTCAGAAAACTATGAAAGAGTTGGAAATTTCATAGATCTTAGAAACTTTATGTCCGAACTAAGTATGAGAAAGATAGGGGTAGTTTTCCTATCAAAGGTTGACCCTGCTTCCTTTGAAGGTAAAAAGTTTAAAAATCTTTTAAAGAATGCTCACTTTGTTGTTGGCTTGTACGATCTGCCCAATGATACCGCACAGGAGTGTGACCTAATACTTCCCCTTTCCCATCCGATAGAGAGCTGGGGCGACTCGGAACCCAGAAAAGGTATGCTTTCTGTTTACAAACCAGCCCTTGAGATTCTTATTCCTCCCGAAAGTGATCCGTCTAATAACAGACCACTCTTTAACACGCTTCCGGAAGGTGATATCCTTATTACGATACTTAGGAAGTACAAAGGCAAAATCATTGCTAAGGATTTTAAGGAGTATGTCTATAGAAGAATAGAAAGGGATTATGGTAAAGAGGTTGCTGACAGACTTTTTAATGCGGGTCCCTATGAATGGCCCGCTTTTAATATACCACCTGAGAAATTACCCTATCACATAAAAGAGTTACCGAGGGTTAATCTTAATTTGAGAACTAATATAGTAAGGTCTTTGATCAGGAACATAAGGTATGAAAATGAGATAAAGAAGCCTGCACTTGTTCTTGCACCTTCCATAAGGTGGTATGATGGCAGAAGTAAAAGTAATCTTCTTTTGAATGAGATTCCCGACCCCATAACCGCAATATCTTACGGTGATTATGTGTTGGTTCCCGAGGACACCGCTAATAGGTTCAGAATAAGAAATATACCTAATAAAAAGTTGTTGAGGGAAGAGGTTGTTATAGCAGGTAAGGAGATTAAGAAAACCACTCTCGCTCATATACAGAAGGGTTTGGCGGATGGGATTATAGTTGCATATATGGGTACAATAATTCCGGAAAATTTCAATGTGGATGGCAAAACAGGGGAGCTTGTGCCTTTCGTAGAGGTTGTAAGTATCAAGAAAACCGGTAAAGTAAGGAATGTACCGATACTTTCGGGATCCTTCTCGGATCACGGTAGGGGTGTTGTTCCCATACCTTACAGGGAGGCTAAAGAAGAGCATATGGAAGAGGAAGATATGCATGCCTGGGGTCACGAGGCTCCTCCTGGTAAATTTAAATATCCTTATGCAAAACATCCCTTCGCTCAATTGCCCTATCCTGATCACAGCCATGTACATAAAACTTATCTTTGGGCTATGGCTGTTGATCTTGATAAGTGTGTCGGATGTTCCGCCTGTGTAGCCGCATGCTATATAGAAAACAATGTTCCCGTAGCGGGTCCGTCTGAACATCTGAAGGGAAGGGAGATGTCCTGGATAAGGGTAGAACCTTACTATGAAGAAAACGGAGAGGTCAACTTTGTATTAATGATGTGTCAGCAGTGTGAGAATGCTACTTGTGAACCTGTATGTCCTGCAAAGGCAACTTATCACAATGACGAAGGTTTAAATGTACAGGTATGGAACAGGTGTGTGGGTACGAGATACTGTTCAAACAACTGTCCTTACAAGGCAAGGAGGTTTAACTGGTTTGATTACAAATGGGAGTCGCCCCTTGATAGGATGCTTAATCCCGATCTTGCGGTAAGGGGTAAGGGGGTTATGGAAAAATGTACCTTCTGCTTCCACAGAATAAGGAAGGCAAGGGATCTTGCCAAGGATGAACACAGAATGATTAAGGAAGGAGAGCTTCTGCCCGCATGTGCCCAGACATGCCCGAGCGGTGCAATAGTTTTCGGCAATTTCCTTGATGAAAACTCGCAAGTTTACAAGATGTCTCAGAAGAAGGATTCATACAGAATCTTTGATCTCCTTGGGACGGAACCCAAGGTTTACTACCTTCCAAAGGTGAGAAGGAGGGTTTAATATGGCAACCAAACTTTCTGAAAGACTTGACAAGATAGACAGGGATATCCTTATGCCCATGATAAAGCCCGGAAAGACCTATTGGATAGCTCTCGGACTTTGTGTATTCTTTGTCCTTGTTGCTATAGGTGCGTGGATTTATCAGCTCAAAACTGGTCTCGGTGCAGCGGGTATAAGGCACCCCGGGATGTGGGGGTTTTATATTATTAACTTTGTTTTCTGGGTAGGTATAGCCCACTCCGGAACCCTCATATCCGCGGTGCTTTTACTGTTCAGGGCGAACTTCAGGAGTGCCTTTAACAGATCCGCGGAGGCTATGACAATATTTGCGGTTATGACCGCTGGATTGTTCCCCATTATTCACGCAGGAAGACCTTGGAAGATATATTGGCTCTTTCCTTACCCTACACAGAGAGAGATATGGCCTAATTTCTTTTCTCCTCTTGAGTGGGATGTTTTTGCGGTATCAACTTACTTTACTATAAGTCTCATATTCTGGTACCTCGGTATGGTGCCCGATCTTGCCATAGCAAGGAGATTTTTTGGAGGAATAAGAGGATTTTTCTACAGACTGTTTTCCTTAGGATGGACCGGTACCGTTCCCCAGTGGATGCATTATGTAAGGGCGTCCCTGTTTCTTGCAGCTTTTGCAACTCCCCTTGTTGCATCTGTTCACTCGGTAGTATCCTTTGACTTCGCGGTGTCAATAGTTCCTGGCTGGCATGCAACCATATTCCCTCCCTTCTTTGTAGCGGGTGCTATATTCTCCGGATGTGCCATGGTGTTTACCCTTGTTATACCCATGAGAAAAATATTCAAATTAGAAGAGTATATAACTATAGATCACTTTGAAAATCTGGCTAAACTTACACTCTTCACTGGTCTTATAGTTACCTATGCTTATATAACAGAATTTACATTACCGTTGTACGGTGAAAACATATTTGAAAGGGATCAGTTCGTTTACAGGGCTTTCGGAGATTACAAGTGGTACTCATGGGCTATGATCTTCTGTAACTCCGTTGTTCCCCTTGTGCTTTTTATAAAACAGATGAGAAGAAATCTGCTTGTTCTCTTTATAGTTTCCATCTTCATCAACATAGGTATGTGGCTTGAAAGATTTGTTATAGTTGTCATCTCTCTGGCTCACGAATATGAACCTTACTCTTGGGGACTTTATCATCCGAGCATTGTTGAAATCCTTATAACCATAGGTAGCTTTGCATGGTTCTTTATGTGGTTCCTTCTCTTTACGAGAGCTATACCTGTTGTTTCCATATTTGAAGTGAAGGAAGAGAGAGTCAGGGAGGAAGAAAAATGAAAAAGGTGGAGTTTGTTTTTGACGAAAAAGAAGATTTTGTGGCAAAACTTAAAGAACTTGTGGATGCGGGTATTAGTCCAAAGGATATAAGGGTTATAACCCCCATTCCAGTTCATGAAGTTGATGAAATACTTGGTACACACCCCCACAAGAGTAAGATTAAATACTTTACCCTTGCAGGAGCCCTTGCGGGGTTTACAACGGGATATGCCTTGACCACATATACCCATCTAAGTTGGGAAAATCCTCCTCTCATAGTGGGAGGTAAACCTTTGGTGGGTGTTTTACCCTTTTTTGTTATAGCCTATGAGCTAACAATACTATTCGGAGGTATAGCTACCTTTATAGGTTTGCTGATTCTTGCGGGTCTTCCGAGCATTAAAAGGATTATATCTCCTGAGGATTACGGAAATAAGTTCGTCATACAGGTAAAGGGTGAAAGTGTTGAAGAAATAGAGTCACTTTTGAAGGCTAAGGAGGAAGCGTAATGGGAAGTAAGTCCCTTTGGATAGGTTTCGGTGCGGTGTGGTTTATATTCTTGATAATTGAGCTGATAAAGGGTGTTGATGGTACGCTTCTTGTGAGTCTATCGTACCTTTCCGCTATAACTCAAGGTGCTATAGCTATAGTTGCCATTGCGGAAACGGTTAGGGGAGGTTGGATAAAACCTGTTAAGGGGTATCTACTTTCCCTTTATCCTGCGGTCATATTCTCCGTCAGCCTATTCTTTATATTCATGTTCCAACTGGATATTTATCCGTGGGCGAAGCATCAGGGTCTTTGGCTCAACAAAGGGTTTTATATTTTGAGAAATCTGTTCCTCTATGAGGCTATATGTCTTGCTGCATGGAAATATGCTACCGAATCTCTTAAAGAAAGTGATAAAAAATACTTCTGGGCTGTTATATATCTCTTTGCCTTTGTTGCATTTCAGGCAAATATAGGTTATGACTGGTTTATGCCCCTTGACTATCCGTGGTACAGCTCACTCTTTGATGCCTATATAACTCTTGAGGCTGTGTATTCCGCCCTTGCCCTGATAGCTATTATCAGATTTATCATATATCTTAAGAACGGCGGGAAATTCCCTGAGATATTTAAAAAGACCCAGTGGGATTCTTCAACCATTATGTTCGGATTCAGCTTTTTATGGGGCTATTTCCTCTACTCCCAAGTTCTTATAATATGGTACGGAAACCTTTATGAGGAGTTCCATTACTTTCTGAAAAGGCTTGAACATTTCCCCGTAGGTACATACCTCATACCTATCCTACTGTTGGCTATTCCATGGATCAGTCTCCTTTTCAGAAAGATTAAACTTACACCTTATCTAATGGTTGTCATAGCGGGTATTGTTCTCTTCGGGCTGTTCCTTGAAAGGATAGTTATAGTGGGTTCTGTAGCCCATGTAAACATATTTGTTGCTGTTATAGAAGTAGCCCTTATCTGGTTTGTGATATACTTTACTATAAAAAACAGGAGGGATGCTGTTGCCACAACAAGCTAAGATTTCAATATGCTATAATGTTGAATATTCAATATCCCAAAGGAGGTGGGTAGTATGAAGAAGTTAGCCTTACTTGCTTTAATCGGCTTTGCCGGCATGTCCTTTGCCATATCTTCCAAGGCGGAAGCGGAAGCATTTATTAAGAAGAACGGGTGTGTAGCATGCCATGATTTTAATGTGAAAAAGATAGGACCTTCTTTTAAGGACATAGCCGCGAAATATAAGGGTCAAGCGGGTGCTGTTGACAAGCTTGTAGAGAAAGTAAAGAAAGGTGGTTCTGGTGTGTGGGGATCCACACCCATGCCTCCTCAGGCTGTACCCGCGGATCAAGAAAAGGCATTTATTGAGTGGGTTCTCAGTAACCTCTGATCTGATGACAAACTCTGCCCCGCCCTCGGGCGGGGTTTTTATATAATCTAAGGTGTGGGGAAATTTCTGCCTTATTTATTGTTGGTTTTGGCTATAGGGGTTCTCTCTTATTTATATTTTTCATCCGATGGATCATATACATCCCCCGATATAAATGAAATCCCCCTTGTTGAAATTGAAACCATAACGGGTCAAAAACTAAACATAGGCAGTCTGAAGGGCAACGTTATCCTTATAAATTTCTGGGCTACATGGTGCCCTCCCTGTAGGGAAGAGATGCCTTACTTTGAAAGAATCTATAGAAAGTACAAAGATAAGGAGTTTACCATAATCGCTGTAAGTGTTGATGCGAATGAAAACTTCGTTAAGGATTTTGTAAAGGAGTACGATATCTCTTTTCCCGTATCCGTGGATAAAGATGGATTGTCTGACTTGTACGGTGTTTCTTCCTTGCCCATGTCCTTTCTGTATGATAAAAGCGGTAAATTGGTAAAAAAGAAAATAGGTGTGTATTTTTCCCTTGAAGAGGATTTAAAAAAACTTTTAAGCTTGCATTGACAGATTTTTTATCTTGTATAATAGTTTTTCAGATTGGTTTTAAATTTTTAAGGAGGGATGAGCTATGGCGCATGAAGAGGTCCACCACGGTCACCATGAGGTGAGCGTATGGCCCGTTGGAGTAGGGCTGGGTGCATTGTTTGCTGTTCTTGCCTTTACTGCATTTTTTCAATGGCAGATGCCTTTTCTGGCTGTTATTTTCGCAGGCTTGACGGTTGTTACTCTTCTCGGAGGACTTGCAGGCTGGGCTAACGAGTTTTTCACCACGGGTCATGATGAAAAACACGGAAGGTTAGCAATAGTTTTCTTCGTGGGTTCTGAGATCATCGTATTCGGAACCATGTTTGCTGCTTTTTGGAGGGCATGGGTATTTAACGCTCATGAGTGGGCAAATTGGGTACCTCACGAGATGAATCTAATTATGCCCGTTATCCTTACCTTAATACTGTGGGCATCAAGCGGAGCCATAGTCTTGGCAGAAAAAGCTATAGAGCACGGAAATGTTGGAGCTTATAACAAGTGGCTTCTTATTACAATAATCTTGGGTACATTATTCGTAGTCTTGCACGTTATGGAATGGTTCCACTTATGGGAATCTGGTTTTACTCTTTCTACTAACATGTACGGTACCGCATTTTACATGCTTACGGGCTTTCACACATCGCACGTTTTGGTGGGACTTATAGCTATGCTCTATCTTCTTTGGATAGGTCTCAGTGGTAAGATTGATGAGACCAAAACAACCGCGGTTGTGGCAACAGGATTTTATTGGCACTTCGTTGATGTTGTATGGATGTTCGTTGCCACAAATGCGTACTTTGTAGGATCAATACCTGCGTTAACCGGAGGACACTAATAGTTAAGGGTTGAAATCATGAGAGGGGTGTTTCTTCTAATATTTATTGCCTTATCCCTTGTTTGGGCGGTTAACACCCCTCTTGGTGTACCTCAGGATGAGGATAGTAGCTTTGATGTTTCCATACTTAAGATAAACGAAGGTGAACATCTGGGTAAGGAACTTCCCAATGTGTATGTTACTCTCGGAGAGGGAACAGTAAGGAAATTGTGGGATATAATAGGTGAGGAACCCGCCATTGTAGTTTTTGCCTACTATACCTGCGACGCTTCCTGTCCGGTGTTGGCTGGTAATATCTCAAAGGCTCTTGAATCAATAAAGGATAGGGACTTTACCCTTATAACCTTGTCCTTTGATGAAAAGGATACTCTCCAAACTATGAAGGCTTTTAAAGAGAAGCTCAATTATATTCCCGATAACTGGGTATTCGGACTACTTTCAAAGGAAGATATCAGGCGGATTACCGAAGGTACGGGTTTTCGTTTCTTTTACTCGGTGAAAGACAAAGCCTTCGTCCATCCCAATGTTCTTATATTCATATCACCCGATAAGAGAATAGTCAGATATGTTTACGGGGTAAAGCCCGATCCCAAAACTGTAAGAATAGCCCTTGCGGAAGCTAACACGGGTGAGCTGAAAATAAATGAGGTGGTAGATCTTGTTTACCTTGCATGCTTTAGCTACAATTCAAAGAAGGGATCCTACATGCTGAATCCGGTTATGATATTGGGCGGAGTAGGTTTTATACTTCTCGGCTCAACTCTGTTGCTCAGTGCTTTTTATGGTAAACTTTATGGAAGGAAGGAGGTGTAAGTTATGGCTGCTATACTGGTTATAGTTTATTTTGCGATAACCACCTTGGTTATGATAGTGGGTCATCAGCCCATCCTTGAGGGTTATGAAGTGGCAAAAGCCACAGGGGCTGAACCTGGTCTCCAGTGGTACTGGGGATTTAGGAATGTTTTTTATGTTGTTATGCTTTATTTCTTCGTTATAGCCATACCCTTTGTTGTGTTTACCCTCATTTACCAATACAGGAAGGGGGAAAGGGAAGAAGGTGAACACGCTTCCAAACCCTGGGGAGCTGTTGAAAACGGACTCTTGATAGCATGGGCTGTTGCGGTTTTCGCGGGTGATATTTTCTTAGACTTCGTTTCCGAGACAGTTTTTGAGAAGCAGAAGGAAATACCAGAAAATGCTATGGAAATTAAGGTTACTGGATCTATGTGGATGTGGCAGTTTGAGTATCCTAACGGTAAGTCCCTTTTCTCCTTCTATAATCCTGCCACGGATAAGTTTGAAAACTTTGAAGGCGGGTTTATAGTTCCTGCGGGTGTGCCCATTAAGCTTGCCATGAAGTCAACGGATGTCATACATGCTTTCTATCTCTGGCCTCCTATTAACAAGCTTCAGGATCTGTATCCGGGCAGGATAACCTACCAATGGTTTAAGGTTGATGCGCCCGGAGAGTATTTGGTATCTTGTAGGGAGTACTGCGGTACTAATCATGCGTACATGCTTGCAAAAATATGGGTTGTTCCTAAGGAAGAATTTGAACAGTGGTACAACGGTCAGATTGCGGAAGCGGATCTTAAGAAGAAGTATTCAACCAAAAAGTGGTACACAAAGCAGGCAAAGGCTGGTAATATAGAATTAGCTAAGGTAAATAATTAAGGAGGTGTAATATCATGAGGGAAGCTATCCCTACAGGGGTGCCTTATTTCGGAGCGTCCCTGAAGGAATGGATATTTACAACGGATCATAAAAAGATAGGCATTCTGTATCTCGTTACAAGTATCCTTTACTTTGTTGTTGGTGGTCTCTTTGCCCTCGGAATGAGGCTTGAGTTGACAAATCCAGGTCTCCAATTCTGGAGCCCAGAGTTTTATAATTACCTCCTTACGGGTCATGGTGCAATAATGCTACTGTGGTGGGCAATAGGTGCACCTACAGGAGGATTCGGTAACTTCTTGCTTCCTTTAATGGTAGGTGCAAGGGATGTTGCCTTCCCCAGGTTGAACGCCCTTAGCTGGTGGGCATACTTCGGTGCGAGTGTTCTTGTCCTTATAACCCTTATACCCGGTAACCATATAAAGATGATGTGGACGGGATATCCTCCCTATGCCCTCAACAATGATGCAGGAAATCTCGCCCTTTATGTCTTCATAATCCACCTTCTCGGAGTATCTTCCATAGCTGGTGCTGTTAACTTCCTTACAACAGTTATAAGGATGAGGGCTAAAGGGCAGTCTTACTGGAAACTGCCTATATTTGTGCACTCAATAATAACCGCCAATGTTATACAGATCCTTGGTGTACCTTCACTTGCGGGTGCTGTTACAATGGATCTTTTTGACAAGTATCTTGGTACCGCCTTCTTTGATCCTGCAAGGGGTGGAGATCCGCTCCTCTATCAGCATGTATTCTGGTTCTACTCGCATCCTGCGGTTTATGTTATGCTCTTGCCTCCCGTTGCAATAGCGGGTGAAGTTATATCCGCTATGGCTAAGAACAGGTTCTTCGGGTACAAAGCCTATGTCATAGCCCAGTGGGGAGTTGTTGTATTAGGGTTCATAGTTTGGACACATCACATGTTTGTTACCGCAGCCGCAGACTGGATAAAGATTATACAGTCCATAACCACCATGATGATAACTGTCCCCGTAGGTGTTATAGTTCTGGCGTCAACACTTACACTGTTCAAAGGTGCGCTTAAGTTTAATACCGCCACATGGTTCGCCCTCGGTACAATATTCATGATTCTTCCTGGAGGTTTGACAGGAATACCGAACGGTATGCTCGGTATAGATTACGGTCTTTCCGATTCTTACTGGATTGCAGGTCACTTCCATTTTGTTCTTGCAATGATAATCACCTTCGGAATATTTGCGGGTCTTTACTACTGGTTCCCCAAGTTTACGGGAAGATTCGCTTACTCTGATGGTCTTGGAAATGCTGGATTCTTCATAATGTTCGTGGGTGCAATGCTTATATTTGGCATGCAGCTTATAGCAGGTCTTCACGGTATGCCCAGAAGATATGTTGACTATCCCCCTATTCCTGAGCTTGTAAGTGCGCATAATTGGATGACAGTGGGAGCTTTTTTATTTGCATTGGGTGTACTTATATCCTTCCTTAACCTCATACTCGGTATGACCAAGGGTGAAAAGGCGGATGCAAATCCTTGGGGTTCACCTTCCCTTGAATGGTGGACAGGTTCACCTCCTCCTCCTCACAACTTTGATAAGCTTCCCGAGGTTGACGAAGATTGGCACCCATATAATTACAAGAAGGCTTAACCGGAGTATTAAATATGTGGTTGAAACCGCCCCTTAAAAGGGGCGGTTTTTTTATTTTAAGGGGGTGATGGAATGGATAAAGAAAAGCAGAAAGCTGACAGGATAACTAAGCTCATAGGTTATTCTCTGTTGATGTTTGTATTCCTTTCCTATATACTATGGATAATAACCACCTATCTGAAGAGGAGAGGTATGTTATGACAAAGATAATACTCTTTATAGCTCTCATATCAACCTATGTACTTATGGTTTTCGGTGGAATAGTAACATCAACTGGTTCGGGACTCGGATGTCCCGATTGGCCCCTGTGTTACGGCACTTTCAATCCACCGCCGAGGATGGATGCGTGGATAGAGTGGGGCCATAGGTTGTTGGGAGCAAATGCGGGTTTATTTATACTTTTGTCCTTTATAAGTGTTTGGAAAAACTATAGGGGATTGCCTCGTTTTACAATAAGTGTAGCTCTTGCAATGCTTATAGTAGAAGTTGTTCTCGGAGGAGCTGTGGTATTAAAGGAAGCACCTTTACTTAGCGAAGTTGAACATATGGTGCTTACCTCTTCTCATATAATAGTATCCACTATTATACTTGCTTTTATATCTTTTACTTTATCCCTCATAGCTCATGAAAAAGGTGTACCCATGCATATTCCCCATGCCGTTCCTCTCTTTGTTTTTGTTTATTTTCAAATAATTATCGGGATAATAGTAAGGTACACCCAATCGGGACTTGCATGCCCAGATTGGCCCACATGCCAAGGTCATATAATTCCTCCCTTTGATACCTTCAATGTGTTTATCCATTTCTTTCACAGGATAGTAGCCTATGCTTTGGTTATATTTACCGGCTATTTAATGTTCAAGGAGCTGAATCCGAGGACAGGTATAACCTTCACCCTCGTGGTGGCGCAAATGTTGTTCGGTATAATGAGTGTATTTTCAGGATTGTTCCTTCCCATAGTGTTTCATCATATACTTTTGGGATTTTTCCTTCTGGCTTGGACCGCATTTATAACGGCTCCCTATATATTTCTTAGGGGTGTCCAGGGAGAAGTTAGGGCATGAGTCTTCAGAAGGTGGCATATTATAAGAATACGCTTAAAGATCATGTGGTTTTAACAAAACCCGGTATTGTAGCCCTTGTCCTTGTCACCACACTAACCGGTATATATCTTGCCCACAGGGGATTGCCCGATCCCTTCTTGGTTTTTTGGACACTTATGGGTACGGGTTTTGCTGCAGCAGGTTCCGCGGTTTTAAATAACTTTATTGATAGGGATATTGATAGGTTGATGGAAAGGACGATGTCAAGACCGACCGCTCAGGGTACGGTAAACCCTTGGATAGCTTTGTTTATGGGTTCATCGTTTATTTTGCTATCTTTATTTATACTTTCTTACTATGTTAACCTTATATCCGCTTTTCTTGCCTTTCTTGCCGCCTTTATATATGTTGTACCCTATACCATAGTTACAAAGCGCAGGACCGAGTATGCGACTGAGATAGGCGGTATAACGGGTGCTTTACCACCCGTTATAGGATACACCGCTGTATCGGGAAATATAAATCTTGAGGCATTTATCCTATTCTTGATAATGTTTATATGGCAACCGCCCCACTTTTGGGTGCTTGCCCTAAAGTACAAAGAAGATTACAGAAGAGCCGGCGTTGCCACCCTTCCCGTATCAAGAGGAGTTAGGGAGACGAAGCTTAGAACCCTGTTTTATACCTTGCTTCTCCTTCCCGTAACCCTCCTTCCCTACTATATGAATATGGCAGGCACCGTTTACTTATACGGTGCAATCATCCTAAATATAATTTATATAGCCATGACCATAAAATTTGTGCTTTCAATGAAAGAGGTTGATATGAAGCTGTTTTTCTATTCCATTTTTTACCTTGCAAGCATATTTACATTAATGGTTATTGATATGGTAAGACTATGAACAGTATGGAAAGATACTGGTTTATCCTTTCCATAATTTCCATAGGAACGGGAGGGTTTTTTGCCTTTCTTGTTGCCATGAGCAGAACACCCTTCGGTCACAGTATTTTCCCCAAGGATTATTTTTATCATGCCCTTGTAGGTCATGTGGATCTTGCCATAGTTATGTGGCTTATGTCCTTTACACTTTTGCTGTGGACAAAGCTTTTCGGAGAGGTTATATACGAGAAAGTGCTCCTTTTTATGGCATATCTCGGGTACATTTTGATAGCTCTATCCTGTTTCTTTGCCTTGGGTGAACCCATTCCTAACAATTATGTTCCCGTTATAGTTCATCCCTTGTTTTTTACGGGTATAGGTTTATTTATACTGTCTTTTTCCTTCAAAACCTTTTTCTATCTCAATAAAGCCAAGGAAGGTATATTTAGCTCTGATCCCTTAATTAACTGTGCATCCGCGGGTATTTTTATATCCATTTTTATGATAGTTTCCTACATCTTTTCTTTCTTTAAAGCGGGTTCTCCTTCGGAACCGCATCTTTATTTTGAAAGATTTTTTTGGATTCCGGGTCATATCCAGCAATTTTTAAACGGTTCATTGTTACTTATGGCTTGGTATTATTTGATTTCATTGGAAGGTAAAAGGGTGAAGTTAAATGTTTTGAGATATATAAATACCGTATTTATAATTTTTTCGTTAATAACTTTTTCGCTACTCTTTATTTTTAAAGATCCTATAAGTAAGGATGCGAAGCTGTGGGCTGAAATATCCTACGGAATAGGTTTAGGGATTCCCATATTTGTACACACCCTAAATTTGTTGAAAAACTTCAGACCGTCCCTGAGTATATTCTCTGTTTCCTTAATTTTTTCCTTCTCCCTTTATTACCTCGGCATTCTGATAGCATATTTGGGTCTGAGCAATGATCTTAGGGTGCCCGCCCACTATCACGGGGCTGTTACAAGTATAACCATAGCCCTCATGGCTATATCCTATAACCTTCTCAGGGAATACGGTTACAGAAAAGTTATAGGTAAAATTCCGAAAATTCAGCCTTACTTTTACGGAATAGGTATGATACTTTTTGTGCTAAGCCTTTACTGGGCTGGTAAAGGCGGTGCACCGCGTAAAACCTACGGTGTTGATTTTACCGACAATCCATCTGTTATAATATCATTGACACTTATGGGGGTCGGAACCATCCTGGCCGTGTTGGGGGGTATAATGTTTGTCGTTTATATGCTCGGTTCCCTAATATCACGGGAGAGGGTAGGTGTAAATGAAAAAACGGGATGATGTGGCTATAGCTATAGCTGTAGCTATAGTATTGTTTGTTCTTATATCTTTTTTTGTGACTTTTCTTGTATCATTTGTTCTTAGAAATTACTCTGGTGAATAAGTTATAATTAAGCGGATGAAAGAGATCCTTATATATCTAAGTCTGTTTACCATAGGGTTGAGCGGTTTATCAATAATTTCTGGCATCATATTTATTCTTTTCGGAAAAAAACAGTGGCACCACAGGGCAATGATAAGCGCATGTATATTTGCAATAATATTTGTTGTGCTTTACCTTATAAGAACCATGATAATACCTACAAAACCTTATGAAGGTCCTATGAAAGGGTTATTTTCCTTTATTTTATGGTCCCATACTATTCTTGCCATAATTAATTTCCCCCTTGCTGTAATGACCGTCAGATACGCCTTTAAGGAAAATTTTGAGAAGCACAGAAAAATTGCGCCCATTACCGCCCTTGTCTGGATATATGTTGCGGTAACTGGGTGGCTCATTTATATCTTCAATCTAATAACATAGGGAGCTTTATAGGATGGCTTTAAAGAATTTTATAAAGAGGAAGGAAACGGAAGCTTTCGTTGAAAATAAGGGAATAAAGATAAGTGTCAGGAATCTGAATTTCTACTACGGCACCAATCATGTCTTGAAGGCTATAAGCATGGATATTCATGAGAAAAAAATAACCGCCATTATAGGACCTTCTGGTTGTGGTAAAACCACATTACTCAGGTGTTTTAACAGGATGCATGATCTTTATCCAGGCAACAGGTATGAGGGAGAGATTATTCTTTATCCAGATGGTATAAATATCATAGGTAAAAATATAGATCCTATAAGGATAAGGATGAGGATAGGTATGGTTTTTCAAAAGCCCAATCCCTTTCCCAAAAGCATATTTGAGAATGTGGCTTATGGTCTCAGACTTAAGGGTATGAAGGATAAGGAAGTTATATATGAAAAGGTCAGGGATGCCTTGGAAGCTTCAGCCTTGTGGGATGAGGTAAAGGACAGGCTTAACGATAATGCCTATTCTTTATCTGGTGGGCAACAACAAAGATTATGCATAGCAAGGGCTATAGCTCCAGAGCCTGAAGTACTGCTTTTTGACGAGCCTACATCCGCTCTTGATCCCATATCTACCGCAAAGATAGAAGAGCTTGTTGTTGAACTTAAAAAAAGGGTTACGATCATTATAGTAACCCATAATATGCAACAGGCTGCAAGGGTTTCAGACTACACAAGTTTTATGTATATGGGTGAGCTTATAGAGTTCGGTTCAACGGAGAAAATATTTACAAAACCCGAGAATAAGCTGACGGAGGATTACATAACCGGCAGATTCGGTTAATTTCTTCTCTCCTCAATTATAAACTTTAACGGGGAATTGAAAATTTTAGTATATTCACGGAATTTCCGTTCAAAGAATTTAAGGTAGTTCTGTTTCCACCCTTCCCTATAATTGGTTATAAGTACGAATGTAGGAGGTTTTACCGCCTTCTGAAAGGTGAAGAATACCTTAACTTCTTTATTTTTATACATGGCAGGTTTCTTTTCCCTAAGTATTTTTCTTATTGCATTGTTTACCGCTGAAGTCTTAAGCTTTTTCGTAAAATCCTTATATACTTCCACAGCGCTTCTTAATATGTCTTCTACATTTTCTCCCGTTAGGGCACTCACATACACAATCGGAGCGTATTCAACGAAGAAAAGTTCTTTTCTTGTATATTTTATAAGTTCTTCATAAGAATCGTTACAGAGATCTTTCTTATTTACAACTATTATAAGTCCCTTCTTCCTTCTTTCTATGAGCCCCGCAAGTCTCTTGTCTTGCTTGGTTACCCCTTCGGTGCAGTCTATTACAAGGCACACCACATCGGATCGTTCTATGGAATCAATAGCTCTGCCTACCGCAAAGAATTCAACGCCATACTCAACCCTTGAGGGTCTTCTTATTCCTGCGGTATCAACGAGTAAAAAGTCATTGTCCTTCCAATTAAAGGGTATATCTACCGCATCCCTTGTGGTACCCGCTTCCGGTGATACTATAACCCTTTCCTCTTTCAGAAGTGCATTAATCAGGGAGGATTTACCCGTGTTAGGTCTTCCGACGAAGGATACCTTTATATATTCCTTCTTTTCACCGTCTTCCGTTCCTATCCTTCCCGTTATTATATCAAGCAGTTCCGCAACACCTTTACCGTGTTGGGCTGAAACAGGTACGATGGGTTCAAACCCGAGTCTGTAGTACTCTGATAATGCTTTATAGTCAGGATCGCTGTCTATCTTATTTACAACAAGTATCACCTTCTCCCTGTATCTTTGAAGCAGCCTTGAAATTTCCTCATCCGTAGAAGTTACTCCTTCTCTTCCGTCAACCATAAAGAGTATGACTTTTGCCCTTTCAAGCTCTTTAATTACCTTTTCTCTTATCTTTTGTAGGAACCAATCTTTTTCTTCTGGCACCATACCTCCCGTATCTACTATGGTAAATTTCTTGTTTTTCCACTCCGCCTCTTCTTCTATAACATCCCTTGTAACTCCGGGAAGGTTGTGTACTATACTTTTCCTTTTTCCGGACATTTTGTTAAAAAGGGTTGATTTCCCCACATTAGGTTTTCCCACTATAACTACCCTGTTGGATTCCATGTTTATTGTATTATAGGGAAATATGAAAGGTGTTATACTGACAGGCTTCGGAGGAGCGGAAAAACTTGAGTACAGAGAGGATATAAAGGAGCCACCTTTAAAGCCCGGGTATGTTCTTGTAAGAATAAAGGCGGTTGCCCTTAATCATCTTGATATTTGGGTGAGGATGGGTGCCTTGAGCATAAAACCTGAACTTCCGCATATCCTTGGCTCGGATATAAGCGG
>WFWF01000097.1 GCA_015491275.1 Aquificales bacterium
GCTCCTTCAGTAAAGGGTTTTGTATCAAGATGTGAAATCATATAAATAAGAGGCCCTTTACCCACTTCAAAGTATATATTCCTACACTCAGCACTTTTTACCGATGTCCTGCTAACAAGTTTTATTTTTTTACCGGAAATATGCTCCACATCAGACCTTTTTATATTCACAACCGGGATGGGGGAGCTTCTCACATTGCCTACGAAAAAACTGTCAACACCTTTTATATAAGTTATAAGACAGACAGCCCCCTTTTCTGCAAAGATCTTGGCTTTCTTCCGGGTGGGAATACCGCCCTCCTCAGTTATGACAATTTTACCCTCAACATCCTCTTCCTCACTTTTAAGGTGTATTGTCACAGCCTCTATCTCTGCCGACGGACTACCCCCGTAGGATATACACTCTATCCTTTTATCCCCGCAATATATGTAAGACTGAGAAGGCACCGACTTTGAAACTTTAAACCCCTCTTCTTTAAAAGGAATACGATTGTTTTTCAAGAAACCCCTTATTATTCTCCTCGCTTCCCTTATACCAGAAGAGTAAAAACTCCTTTCATAGGAACATATCTCCCCTACAAAGTCCTTAAGCTCTTTTAAAACTTCAATCCTCATATACAGGTGTCAACCAGTGTTTATACTTCTCCATATTGCCCCTAACCGCATTGAAGTAAATCCTTTGCAGTTCCTTAGTTGTATCACCTATTTCGCCTCTACCTATCTTTCTGTTGTCTATCTCTACAACAGGTGTTATCTCAGCAGCAGTTCCCGTAAGGAATACCTCATCCGCACTGTAAAGTTCACTTCTCATAATAGATCTTTCCTCAACCTCCATCATAAGCTCATTCTTTATTAAATTCTTAACCGCTGTTCTTGTTATACCCTCAAGTATATGGTCCGATGGACCAGGAGTTATAACTTTACCGTTCTTAACCATAAAAATATTCTCACCCGATCCTTCCGCTACAAACCCATCCCTGTTAAGCATTATTGCCTCATCGTAGCCAGACATTAAAGCTTCCGTTTTTGCAAGGGCGCTGTTGACATAGGCACCTGCTACCTTCCACCTTGAAGGTATTGAGTTATCATCATTTCTTCTCCAGGATGATACCTTAACCCTTATACCCTTAGATGTATCAAGATACCTGCCGAATTTGTAAGTGTATATGGCAACCTCGGAAGTGTATCCGAGAAGCTTCGGCGTTAACGCCAAGTCTTTAAAATAAACTATAGGTCTTATATAAACATCTTCCCTTATCTCGCATTTTCTCAAAAGATTTACGGTTATGCCTATAAGATCATCAACCGAATATTTAATATCCATAAAAAGTGCTTTTGAATTGGATATAAGCCTTTCATAATGTTCTCTTGCAAATAAGATATAGAGTTGTTTTTCTCCTTCGTTCCAGTAAGCCCTTATACCTTCAAAAACGGCAGTACCGTAATGGAATGAATTTGTTTTTATACTTATTTTAGCTTTATCTTCGGAGACAAATTCTCCCTCAAAGAATATGTATTCCATAATCAGGGATTAAATTTTATCATATAACTAATGCCCTTGCTTTTTATGACGCCTTTTTGTATTTTTCCAAGGCATCGTAAAAGATATTAACAGACTTTCTTATAATTCTATTAGCATCCCTTTTACTCTTTATACCGAAGTCCTTCATGAAGGTTGAAACATCTCCCTGGAAGTATCTTTTTCTTATAACCTCTTTATAGGGATGGGGTAACTTCTCTATTATGTTGTCTATATCAGCTATAAATATCACATACCTTTCAAATTTGGCATTTCTAAAAAGAAAATTCTTTAAATTACCATTTACTGTTATAAATCCCCTGTTATTTGATATATTCTTCCTCTTCTCCTTAGCCTCATCATATCTGTCCAACACATCACTGATCACAATAATCTTGTAATCAAATAATCCCATCCGTGAATACATGATCACTCTACCTTGATCTTTTGAGCTTTCCTTGAAGAATCCTCCTTCTCCCCTTCCGTTTTATAATCAACATAAGCTTTAATAGCTTTCCATAAGCTTCTCTCTGCATCTTTCAGATTTTTTATCACCTCTTCTCTCACATCCTTAGGAGGGAGAAGAATATCAAATATATTTTCCACATGCTTCATAATCTGCCTTAATTCATTATATATGTCCTTCTTATCCCTTTCCCCTTTACCGCCCATAGTAATTAATAGTATAAAATACCTGTCGTCCGATTTATATAGTAGGGGGAACTTCCTTGAAAGAAATTATAAAACGATTCATTAAAAATTTTATAGCCCTGTTTGAAACGGAAAAGGACTACACACCTTCCCCCCTTGTCTCATATAAGGCGGTTATACTCCTCATACTAACCTTCCTTAGCTCTATTGTCTTCCTCTTTTACGGATATATTGACTTTCAGGAAGGTGACAAAATAACGGGATACCTTGAGATATTTCTGGCAATTATATGCTTTCTTAACCCCTTCCTGCTGATTATGGTTAGGAATATAAACTTTATAACATCGCTTAACCTTTCCCTTATAGGTGCTATATTCATTTCCGCTGCTTTTGAGGAATTGCCTGAAGATATATCAAGCCTTATATGGATAAATGTTTATCCTGTAGCTTCTTTCATTCTTAAAGGGAAAAGGGGTATTGTATGGAGCTTCGGATTCCTTTTCTTATTCAGTGTGGTTATTGTATTAAAAGACATATTTAACAAGGGTGTTGATTATTCATATCTTTCGGATGCATACTTCAGCTATCTCCTGATTCTCCTGATCATATACTTCTATGAAGAGATATATGACAGATCCAAAAAGTCATGGAAGAAACTGGCAACAACCGATAAGCTTACCGACTGCATAAACAGGTACGCCTTTGAAGATACATTAAACAGGGAAGTAGAAAGGGCAAGAAAATACTCCTATAGTCTCTCAATGATACTGTTTGATCTTGATAACTTCAAGGAGATAAATGATAACCATGGACATTTAAAGGGAGACGAGGTTTTAAAAATGACCGCTGATATAGTTAGAACTCACCTTAGGAAGACAGATTTTTTATGCAGGTGGGGAGGAGAAGAATTTTTGATACTCGCAACTTACACGGATAAAAGGCAGGCATTCCGCTTGGCAGAGAGAATAAGGAAAGCTATAGAATCCACGGATTTCGGATTACCCTTTAGGGTAACCGCAAGCTTCGGAGTTACGGATCTTGAAGAGGATGACGATATAGATTCCCTTCTTGCAAGGGCGGATAAGGCTTTATACGAAGCCAAAAATACCGGCAAAAATAAGGTTATTGTAAAGTGAACATGTTAGATATATAATATAATTTCTGCAATACGCGGGGTGGAGCAGCCTGGTAGCTCGTCGGGCTCATAACCCGAAGGTCGCGGGTTCAAATCCCGCCCCCGCAACCATTATAAATTCTTCTAACAATTCTCACTGCAAACATAATAAATATCATCAACACCGTATTTTTATAACCGAGGAATGAACATCCGTCTCCCGTACCATCAACGAATAGTGGTTCATCATCCGAAGGCGGTTGCTCTGGGGGTTTTGCCCTGCCTCCGGATGAAGGCTCTGGGCAGGCTCCAATCCCTTCACCAACAGGTATAGAGACAACAGGGTCTTCCTTGCTCCCTCCATAACTCGTCAGCGGATAATAAACCGCCTTACCGTAACCGTAGACAACATTCGGATAATTTAAACTTACATCTCTCAATGCATTTGATGTAAGCCATTCTTTTACATCCTCTGGGGTCGCATAAGGATTCTGTTCCAGAAAGAGGGCTATAAGACCCGTAACAGCAGGAGCGGAGAGGGAAGTTCCTGCGCCTAAAATATAGGTAGGGTTTGGATCAACGTAAGGATCATAGGTTCCATCAGGACCGATTACAAAGGCTCCACCCGCAACAACATTGGGCTTTATTCTGCCGTCTCTTGTGGGTCCCCTTGAGGAAAAATTTGCAACTTTACCCAAATTTTGAAAAGTATCAAATCCATTATCTATATCAAACACATAATCAGCCCTTGAATTTATAGCACCTGCGGTTATAGCCCTCTTTGCTGTTCCGGGTGAAGCCATGGTAAACTTGTATCCTCCGAGAGGATCCTGTTCATAATTACTTAAAAATACACCGTTTCCGGTAACCTCCCACATATCCACCCTTGCAACATCACCGCAGAATAGCTGCTCCAACCTTATTTCAAGAGTCTGCAAATAATTGCATGAGATCTCTATTTCAAATCTTCCATCACCGTTAAGCGGATCCTCTTCAATAGACATGTAAACACCAACATAACATCCTGTGTTTCCTAAGGAAACCTTGGGAGTATCAATACCCGAAAATGCACCCACACAACTATTACTATTGGGTTCACAAACATCTATTTGCCACACGGAAGGTGGTAAGTTGCTCTTGTACCATCCTATTATAAAAACATCATTTTCCACCAATATGGAAATAGTATCCTCCGTCTTTGTAGTATAAGCATGTATAGGTCTGTCCCCCTCATTTGACTGAGCTACAACAACTATAAAACCACTCCCCGAAAGCTCATCAATTTTCCTGTCAACCAATCCTGTTCCGTCGTGAGGATCCGCATGTGTACCTAAGGAAAGGTTAACCACCACGGGCTTGCCGAGAGCCACCGACTTACTTTTAATCCACTCAAGACATTTTATCAGTTCCGTATCTGTATATTCCAACAATGCACACACAACCAGATCCGCTCCGGGAGCCACTCCTCTACCGAATATGCTAAGGTCTGATCCAGCAGAAATTCCTGCAACAAGTGTACCGTGTCCGCTCGCATCATCAAAGTTACAGTCGCCATTCTGTATAGCTTGCTGTATAAAATTTCCATCAAATTCACAAACACCAATATCCTGCACATAATTTCCGTTAGACCAAGAGCAAATATCTTCATCAATAACAAACCCTAAAAATTTCACCCTCGTGTTACCCTGCGAATCAAAAAAGGCAGGGTGGCAAGCATTTATTCCTGAATCAACAATTCCTACTATTACACCCTTTCCCGTTGCCTGGGCACTGCTTGCCTTTGTTCCCAAAAGATATTCTTCTGTAATATTTGACGTATATATATTTGTCCTCGGGACCCCTACAGTTATTATCCTGTACTCACTTCCATCAACTCTTAAACTCAAATCTCCACTTGAACCGTCACAGAAAAGCAACTTTGAATTAAAAAAATTTTCTTCAACAGGACATATATTGGGATCATAAGATAAACTACTCGTCGCAGGGTTTATGTATATCCAAAAAAAATCGCTGTGCCCAGAAATATTTA
>WFWF01000098.1 GCA_015491275.1 Aquificales bacterium
TAAGCTCAAGCATCTTATCTTCATCTATCTCACACTCTATATACTGATCAAGATACTTTTGAAAGGGAGCTTGAAACATTTCCATGGCTATTGCTATGTATGGTTCCCTTTCGTATATTGCTTTTACAACTTTAAGCTGGAATTCGTGTATTTCCTTATGGGTGTGGATTTCTCCTATGTATATAACATCTGCACTCATTAGTATATCTATGAGCTTATTAAAAGAGATGTACTCCCTTAGGGGGTAGTAATATATCTTTAATTCCTCACCCCATATTACGGGAGCTATTAGCAAGATTAATAAAATTTGTTTAAATTTTACAGTCATCAATTAACCTCTTTATATCCTCTCTGACCTTTTCGGTAATTTCGTCATATCCTTTACCCTCTGGGTAAACCGGATGTCCTAAGACTATTTTTATTTTTTTAGGTCTGGGTATTTTTTGTTTAACGGACATTACTTCAAAGGTGCCGCATATTGCTACGGGTACAATAGGGACATTAAGCTCTTTGCTTAGTATGGCAAATCCTTTTTTGAAAGGTAGTAACCGTCCGTCCCTTGTTCTTGCACCCTCGGGAAATATAACTATTATTCTGCCCAATCTTAATACCCATGATGCCTTTTGAAGGGATTCCCTTATTCCCTTTTGAACATTTACCGTTATAACATGAGCCAACTTGCCGAATGCTGATGTGAACGGATTGCTGAAATAAGTTTCCTCTCCGAGGAAAAAGGTGTCCTTAGCAATATCTTCGGGAAGCAGAGCCGCCAGCACGAAAGAATCTATATAGCTTGCATGATTGGGTGCCAATATAAAAGGTTTATCGGGCAGTTTTACATCCTTGGGTATAACAATTTCCGCCCTGTTGTATAGTATGAAGAACAGTTTAAGGATTTTTCTTCCGAACCAGAATATGAAGGGGTAATCTTTTAAAGGCGGTATCCGGGCTTCTTTAAGTATCTCCTTCCAGTTTACCGAAGCTGGTTCTTCTTTAATTTTTTTAGTTTCTATAAGATTTAAAAGGGAAGCAACGGTCATATATTTAGCCAATTCTTCCTCTTTTATCTCAACGCCGAAGGTCTTTTCTATGAATGTCTGTAACTCTACTTTACCCAAGGAATCCAAGCCGAGGTCAACTTCAATGTGGTCTTCCGGATATACCTTTTTACCCGTTAATTTTTCAAGGAATTCCTTAATTTTTATACCTGCCGGACTGTCAAATACCCTTTTATCAGTTTCTTTTGTCTTGGATTTATATTTATCTACGAACTCCTTAAGCATAAATCTCTTCAGCTTTCCCAATCTCGTTTTGGGAAGTTCCCTGTTAACAATAGTTATACCTTGTATCCTTTTCCATTCTGGGAGTTTTCTGTTAAACCTATCTATTACTTCCCATTTTATATACTCATGTATGTTTACAACACCGAGTTCCCTTAGCTTGTCAAAGTCCGGGTATATTATTGCATGTAAAGTGTCGTTCTGTTCAACTATACCTACCTCTTTTATTAAATTTGATGTCTTTAAAAGCTCCGCTTCTATCTCCTCCGGGTTTATGTTCTTACCCGAACTCAGGACTATGATGTCCTTTTTCCTTCCAGTTATATAAAGATATCCCTCATTATCAATATATCCGAGATCACCCGTATAAAGCCATCCGTTTTTTATAACTTCCGCCGTTTCCTTTTCCTTTTTATAGTATCCTTTCATAACATTTGTTCCCCTAATGAGAACTTCTCCCTCTTCGGAGATCCTTACCCTTACATCCCTTATGGGTATTCCTACGGATCCGAGCTTAATTCTGTTTGTCGGATTTATGGTTGCTATTGGTGAAGTTTCAGTCAAACCGTAGCCTTCTATAATGGTAAATCCGAGGTCGCTGAGATCCTTGGCTATTTCTAAATCAAGTTTTGCCCCACCGCTGACAAAGTACCTTATATGACCTCCGAAGGCGTCGTGCACTTTCTTAAAAACCAATCTTTTTATCTTTTTTGAAGGTACGGGTCTTAGGATTCTGAATATCGTTTTAGCTACCGGGTTTTTGTTTATCTCTTCAAATATTTTCCTGTGAAACAGGCGGTAAAGTCTCGGTACACCTATTAGTATTGTAATTCTGTACTTTTTAAGCTTTTCCATTATGTCTTCTGGAGTAAGCTTATCAAGGAATACTATTGTTGCACCTATGTAAAGGGGATATATCATGGATGTTACTAAAGGGTAGGCGTGGTGAAAAGGTAATATGGCGAGTGTCCTGTCTTCCTTTGTTGCCACCTTGAAATCATCTACACCGTATATGTTTGAAAGTATATTCTTGTATGTAAGCATAACTCCTTTTGGCTTGCCCGTAGTACCGGATGTGTAAAGTATAAGGGCGATATCATACTTTGATACATTTATACCTTTTTCCGTGGGCTTGGGATAGAGGAAGTTGTCAAAGTTAACCGCGTCAATTTTTATATTCCCATCCTCTATAGCTTTAAAAAGAGCATCTTTCGTGGTGTCCGAATAGAACACCATTTTTGGTGAGGCATCTTTGAGTATATATAAAATCTCCTCCGGTGAGGACATAAAATCTATGGGTACAACAATCCCCCCCCTTTTAAGGGTGGCAAAAAAGGCATATATCCACTCGGGTCTGTTTTCCGAGATTATTGCAACCCTATCCCCTGGTAATATATCTATAAGAGTATTTAAGCAGTTTATTCTGTTTATAAGCTCCCTGTAGCTTATGTTCTCTCCCCCGTATATAAGGGCAGTCTTACCGTGATCTTCTATTTTTATCATACATCTAAGAATTATATGAGTTTTTCAACAGGCATACCCAGATAAAAGCCTTGGGCATAATTTATACCTATTTTTTTCAATATTTCAAGTGTTTCCTTGTTTTCCACACATTCCGCTATTGTCTTTATGTTGAGTTTTGAGCATAAAAACTGGATACTTTCAACAAAGGCGATATCTTTATCTCCTCCGAGATAAAGTTCTTTTATGAACTCTCCGTCTATCTTCACAAAGGATGCGGGTATGTATTTAAGGTAATAAAAGGAAGAATATCCACTACCGAAGTCATCAATAGCAAGCTTGAATCCTTTATTTGTAAGGTTAGTCCTAATATCTTGAAGTACAAGCAGAACATCCACCGCTGTCTTCTCTGTAATTTCAAAAACAATTTCCTCGGGCTTTACTTTATACTCTTCAACAATATTGGCTATGTATTCCATGAAATCTTTATCCTTTATCTCTCTTCCGGAAAGATTTATAAATAGTAGTTTGTCAAAGTTTGTTTCTACTTTTTGCTCAAGGGCTTTCCTTATTATTATCCTGTCAATATCTTTTATCGTTCCCAATCTTTCTGCCATATCAATAAACCTGCTTGCGCTTGCCACATACCCTTCATGGTCTATCAGTCTTGACAGAACTTCATATCCTATTACCGAGTGATCTTCAATGTTAAAGATAGGTTGGAAGAATGGCATTAGCTTGTTTTCATCTATACTTCTTAGTAAGAGCCTGTATTTTTCGTTTTGATTTTCAAGGGATAATTTAATATTCTGCGGATCCGGTGTGACGACCATATTTTTACCCATGTCCTTTGCCTTGTACATAGCCAGATCTGCAGCTCTCACAAGTTCTTTACTTGTTGTACCGTGGGTGGGAAATTCAACTACTCCTATGGATGCCCTTATGGATATAAGATTACCATCCGGGGCTGCAACTTTTTTTTCATTAAAAGCCTTCAGTATCCTTTGAGCAACTTGTTTTGCCTTATCTATGGGTGTTTCACTGAGAATTACACCGAACTCGTCACCGCCTATCCTTGCTACTATGTCGCCTTCTCTAAGAACCTGTTTTAAAACGCTGGCTACTTCTTTTAAAAACAGATCACCTATGTGATGCCCGTAAGCGTCATTTACATATTTGAAATTATCAAGATCTATCATCATAAGGGAGAATCTATAGCCCTTCCTTTTAGCCCTTGTTATCTCGTAATTTAGGAAGCTATCAAACACTCTGCGATTAAAGAGTTCGGTCAAGGCATCCCTTTCCGCAAGAAATTCAAGCTCGGATATGGCTGTGCTTAGCGCCTTGGAAGAGCCTATAATAAGGCTCATTAGTGATATTATAAAATTCACCGCTTCCTCTTCCTTAGGTAGAAGGGGTTTCTCAATGAATTTGCCTATGCCCAGAACTCCCCCCACATTGGGAAACTCGGGTAAGAACTCCCTGAACTTTATGTATATCTCTCCCTTTTGGGGTGCTTCCGATCCTCCTACATGTCTGTTTATCCACTTTACCTTTACATTTTTTGTATCAGTGAACATCCTTATTATCTTTAAAATCTCCTTCTTTACTGTTTTTATGTTTTTTATACCTGCAAAACACATGAGGTGGACCTTCACCATATCCTCAGAAGGTTTGAAGATACCGAAGAAGAAGTGAAAATCAAAAATACTTCGCAGATCTCTTAAAATCTTTTCCGAGAATTTTTCCCAGTTATCAATATTGTCCTTTGAAAATATAATGTTCTTTATAAGATCATTTTCCTTTTGAAGTAATTCCTTTTCTACATAACTATCCTTCAGAAGTTTTAATATAAAAAGGGACTTTTTAAGTCCCTCCCTTACCAGATCTATATTAGAAAGGGTTGTATCTTTTACATGATCAATAACTGTATCCATACCTTTCTCTAAGCAGACCTCAATATTGCCGTTTTCTGATTCAAGACACTCTTTTAGGGTTATCTTGAACCCTTCAACTACGGAAATATCCCTCAGCATATTTTCAAGAGCCCTGCCGAATTTGTAGGATATTTCCTCTTCAAGCTGTTCAAATCCTAAGTTGCCGTTTTTCATATCCGAACTCCGCTAACTCGCAAAGTACTTCCTTTTATAATTTATTTTCAAGGAAGGCAAAGACAATGATAAGCCAAAGGATGCCCACCCCTATGTTTGTCATAAGCATAAGGTTGACACCGTATTTTAGTGCTAAACCACCCGCTACACTTCCTACAAATGCTCCTATAAACTGACTCGTGTTATAAATGCCGGTGGAGAGACCTCTTACATGTTGGGGAGAAAACTTTGAAAGTAAAGAAGGAAGGACTGGTTCAAGCATGTGAAATCCTATCAAAAACAGAATTATGGTTGCTACCGCTGATGTTAAAGTTTCAGAAAAAAGGTAGGGTACAGCGGAAAGGGACAGCACCCCTATCCCTATTATTATTGCCTCTTTCAGTTTTTTTCTTCTCTCCGCCCATATGGTAAAAGGTACCATGATAAATATGGATATTAGTATGGCGGGCAGGTATATTTCCCAGTGTTTTCCCTTGGGCATACTGTGTTTATCTATAAGCTCTATGGGCATTACAACGAACATGCCTACCAACAGAATCCTTTCAAGGAGAGTTGAAAGATAGAGGATAAGCAATCTTTTATCCCTGAGAAGTGAACTTATATTCTTAAAAGATACATCTGTGTGACCGTAATGTTTTTCAGGTTCAGGTATTTGGAAAAGAAGGTAAAGTAAAGCTATAAGAGAAAACAATCCAGTAATAAAGAATATGAAAGGTACACCGAATTTACCCGCAAGGAGCGGGGCTACGGTAAGGCTTATACCGAAGGCAAGTCCTATTGTTGAACCTATAAGGGCAAATGCTCTCGTTCTTGTCTCTTCTTTTGTCAGATCAGCTGCAAGGGCTACCGCGGTTGATGATATGGCACCCATTCCCTGTATTGTTCTTCCGATTATAAGTAAAAATATATCCTTTGCCCAAGCCCCTATAAAGCTTCCAATGGCATAAACTATCAAACCTATACCTATTATTATCTTTCTGCCGTATTTATCCGAAAGATGTCCGAGCGGTATCTGGAATAGTGCCTGTGTAAGACCGTATATTCCTACAGCCAGACCTACAAGTATGGGAGAACTTCCTTCCATATCCTTGGCGTAGGGGGCTAAGACTGGTAACAATAGAAAAAGTCCCAACATTCTTATAACAGAAATAAGGGATATACCTAAGATGACTTTTCTTTCCTCTTTTGAGAAGCCTTTGAACATTCGCTATTGAGACTCCAAGTGTTTCTTAATTATGTTAAGAAGAGTAAGAAGAACATTCTTTACACTCTCCTTATCTATGGCGGATACACCGACAACAGGAATACCTTCATCATCTTCTATATCAAGGGCTATCTTTACATCCTCCGGAGACCATGCATCAGGTAAATCTTGTTTATTGGCGCCGACAACCGTGGGTACGGGAAACCTGGACTGGAAAAAGTTTATTATCTTTCGTGCTTCGTGGAAAGAGGCGGGATCAGTAGAATCAACAAGTATTATAATTCCGAGGGCTCCTTCTCCTAATATCTCCCACATAAAATCAAACCTCGCCTGTCCGGGAGTGCCGAACAGGTAAAGTTCATGCTCATCGTCTATCTTTATCTTTCCGAAATCCATGGCTACTGTTGTATGATCTTTTATCTTGCTCTCTTCTCCTCTTGTCTTTTTCTCCGTTGTAACTGTCTTTATCTCGCTGACTGTATTTATAAACTGCGTTTTACCTGCTGCAAACAGACCGGAAATGACGATCTTTATCTTTTTTATTCCCTTCATAACACTTTGATCTTCTCAATAATCTTAGTCAGCAGATCAAGGGTTATGGATAATTTTGGTTTAACCTCCCTTTTCTTCCTTCTTATAAACCCTGCAGCAAGCAAGCCGTAAAGCGCCCTTCCTACGGTAAGATCATTCATGCCTGCTATCCTTCTTATCTCCCCGACCGTTCTTTCACCGTCAACCAAGGATAGCACCTTTTCTTCTTCCGGCGTAAGCTTTACTTTACCGAGCTTTTCCTCTATATCCGCAGAAGTTTCAAAGGTAAGCATTTCATCCGATATCTTTCTTTCTATCTCCTCTGGGGTGAGTGTTCTTGAAGCCCTCATTATAAGTTCTTCTATGTGTATATAGACGGGTACATCCGAATCATACTTTATAAATCCGAGGGTAAAGGAGAATATACCCTCTCTATTGTTAAGCCGCGGAAGGAAAAACTTTTCTATGGTTTTATACAGTTTGTCTTTGGAAATTCTTAACTTTGTGAGCAAAGAATCAAAATGCCTTTCTGCGTAAACCCTGTAAACCTTATCAACCGGTCTTGCAAAAACAAGCTCCCCGTCCTTTACATAATAGGCTACGGTCATATCCTTCCATTCAACCATAAGTATTCCGCTTTTTCTATCCCTTGCTATAACCTGAAATATATCAACAAAGTTAAAGGTTGACAGGTCTCCCGTTAGCGCCATTTAGAGCTCCATAACTTTCCTTAAATTTTCCTGGGATCTCTTTATTTCCATAAGAAGCAATCCGAGTTTAACATTGTTGTCTGCGAGAACGGTAAGTACCGCTTCTTGTCCTATCCCTGTGAGTATTACATATCCGGTGTCTCCCTTTATCGTTATTTGCTCCAGAGTGCCCTTCTCCAATTCCTCCGCAACTCGCTCTCCGAGGGAAAGGATTGCTGCGCTCATTGCAGCTATCCTATCTTCCTCAAAGCCTGCACCGAGAGCGGACGCTATAGGGAGGCCGTCAGAACTTACCAGAGCTGCACCTTCAATACCAGCGTTTTTAATCAGCTCCTGTAATATGACTGAATATTTATCCATAAATTAAACCTCCTTATATATCCTTAAAAAATTTTAAACTATTCTCAATCTTTTCTTCTTCATATTTAAGTCTTTCTATCCTCTTCTTGAGGTTTTCCACATCCTCTCTGCTAAGGGATTCACTCTGCTTAATGGTGTTAAGTATCTCATCAACTTCTTTCCTTATTGTCTCTATTCCTTCTTTAAGCTCTTTTAACCTTTTTCTATATGTTTTAAGGACCATATCAGTTACCTGGCCGAGGGCGCCTATGGGATCAAGTCCTTTGGGAAGATCAACGTCTGTGTAACCTTCAATGGATTTGGACAAGCCTTCTATCGCCTTTGAGATGTTATCAGCTATTATATCCAGTTGTTCTTCAAGTTCTTCCACCTCTTTGGAGAACTTGGTTTCAAGTGTTTTCAGTGTGTCGTTTACACTTTCAATGATATCAACTGTTTCCTCGGGTATAGGTATGGGAACCTCTATATTCCTTTCTTCCTCTTCCATAAGCTCAATTGTATAAAGCAACCTCCCTACTACTTGATTTATCTTCGCTTTTGTATAAACATAGAAGCTAAGAGACAAAATTAGTACAAAGGTGTAACCGAATATGGCAGAGCTTACCGGGTCAACCTTAGCACCGTAATGCAAGAAAAGAGAGAGTCCGGTTCCGAAGAATATCAGTACGAGTACGGAATATTTTAATATCTCACTACCTAAGGATGTAAGTCTTTTAATTTCCAGCATAATTCCTCCCTCGGAAGTTTATTATAGCACAGCAACTCCGAGATGATTTCATCCGCTAATAATAAATATCTTTCCTTGATTGAAATGTTGAAGTCCGAAAATTCAAAGAATTCCTTAAGATGTTCTGGAATGAAGACAGAATATTTGTTTATCCCTCTCATAGTCCTGAGCCCCAGTATTATGTATTCGGTAAAAAGATCTTCCCGTTTAAGATTAACCGAAACCTCAACAGGTTTTTCTCCCTTTCTCAACTTCTCCGTATAAGTATTGATATTCCTTACATTACCCCACCTCTTGTTATCAGCATAACTCCATGCAGAGACACCGATTCCCAAAAATTCACCACCCGTCCAGTACATGAGGTTATGCTTACACATATACCCTTCCTTAGCCCAATTGGATATCTCGTATCTTTTGAAACCCGCTTCCCTTAACCTCTCTGTTAGTAAATTATGCATCTCCGCCAATTCATCCTCGTCTCTTTTAAAGTCTTTGTAAATATGGAAGAAAGGAGTATCCTTGTAGAAGGTTAAAAGATAAGCGGATAAATGTTTTAAGGGCAGGGCTATAAGGATATCTATATCCTTCTCTAAGTCCTCAACTGTTTGATGAGGATATCCGAAAATAATATCCGCATTTATATTTTCTATACCTGCCTTAAAGGTATCCTCCACTCCTTTTACGGCACGCGAGGGTGTATGTTTCCTTCCTAGGATGGAAAGTCCTCTGGTAGAAAAGGTTTGTATTCCGAGACTTATCCTGTTAACTCCTATATCCCTCAGATGGGCAAAGTCATCTTTTGTGTAATCTTCCGGGTTGCATTCTATGGATATTTCTTCAGGTGTTCCCAGTTCTTTATATATATAGTTTAGAAGGGTATTATAATACCTCGGCGAGATTATGCTTGGAGAACCACCTCCTATATACAAAGTTTTAATGTTAAATTCGTATTCCCTAAGGTAAATTTCTAATTCCTTTATCAGATATCTTATATATTCGGGGATGTCATGATCAGATAGCTTTACAGTATAAAAATCGCAGTAAGGACACTTTTCCCTACAGAAAGGTATATGTATATAAATTCCTTCTATCATCTATTCATAATTTATTTCCTTTTCTGACTCAAACATTATCTTACGCGATCGGAAATCCTTTATTATGGAGAAAAGAGTTCCTATTATTAAAGAGAAGGTTATTACGGAACTACCACCGAAGCTTACGAAGGGTAAAGGTATTCCGACAACAGGCATAAACCCGAGGGTCATCAGGATGTTGACAGACGATTGGAACAGTATAAGCGAGAAGGCACCGGCTATGAACAGTCTTTCTGGGTCAGTTTTTATAATGTTTGCATATAAAAGTATCCTCATCAGCAGTATAAAAAAGGCTACGGTTAGTATGGAAGTGCCGAAGAATCCGAGTTCTTCACCTATTAGGGAGAATATAAAGTCCGTGTGTTTCTCTGGTAAAAACAAAAGGTGGGCTTGGGTACCTTGAAGCAACCCCTTTCCGAATACACCGCCAGAGCCTATAGTTATTATGGATTGAATTGTCTGGTATCCGCTACCCGTATAGTTGCTGTAAGGGTCTAAGACCGCATATATTCTGTCCTTTTGGTAGGGTTTCATAAAATTCCATAAAACCGGAAGGGTGAGAAGGACTATTATAAATCCTGTTACAAAGTATCTTATTTTTATACCTTTTACATATAGCATAAATATGATGGGTACTATGAAGGTAATTGCTGTACCGAGATCCGGTTGTTTTAAGGTAAGCAGGAAAGGTATTGTAATGATAACAACAAGGATAAGGGTTTCTACACTGAAAAACTTTCTTATCTTTGGTATTGTATTTGCCGATATGAGAAGCAGGGAAAATTTCATAAACTCAGTAGGTTGAATGTAAAAGAATCCGAGACTCAACCATCTTTTCGCACCGTAAACCGTTTTACCGAAGAGGAATACGAGTATTATTAGCAAAAGGTTTATAAGATAGATAGAGAGGGAAATATCAAACAAAAATTTGGGATTAATGCGTGGTATGAGTAAAATTATTGTCCACCCGAGGGTTATATAAAGGATCTGTTTGTATATAAGAAGACTGTTTTCGGAGTAAGAAGCACTGTATATACCTATAAGTCCGAATATCTGTATTACTAAGAGGGACTTGATAATATAGGGATCAAATCTTTTAAACACCTCCGGAAATTGCATTAACAACCCTCACTGTTTCCCCATCTTTCACCCTATCCTTCTCATTTAATATAGTGTCTCCTTTTATCACTATAGAGTGGGAGGGAGAAAGATCTAACTTCCTTAGGAGTTCGTCAATCCTTATACTTTTGCCTTCAATTTCTATATCCAGCTCCTTTCCTCTATAAATAACCTTTACAGCCATATCAGGCAAGTTTTAGATAGATATCTTCAAACAGATTGTTTTTGTATCTTTTTATCAGATGCCTCTCTTTGGGTATATTTTCTTCTTCCGTTTCAACGAAGTACAGGCAGTTTGTTACACATTTTGAAACACAGGATGGAAGTAATCCCTTTTCAACCCTTTCAATGCAGTAATCGCATTTTTCTACTTTCATTGTGACAGGATTAAAGGTTATGGCTCCATAGGGACAAGCTATTATACAAGCCTTACATCCTATGCATAGATTTTTATCAACATAGACTATTCCTTTTTCACCCCTCCTCATTGCGGATGTGGGGCATGCTATTATGCAGGGTGCGGGATCACAGTGAAAGCAGTTTATTGGAAAAAATAGTGCTTCAGGGTTTCCATCCTTGGAGTAAAGTCTGAATACCTTCATGGGGCTTATGTTTATATTTTCAATTCCCTTGTCCTGTTTGCACGCAACCTCACAGGAAAAACATCCTATGCATCTATCCAAGTCTATAAGCATTACAACCCTTTTCATGGTCAAACTATTTTACTAAATTAGTCCTTCAAAAAACTCTTGCACCCACCACTTCAAATCCTTTCCCATAACCTCCTTTTTCATTGTTTCCATCCTTTTCTTTTTTTCTTCCGGACCCATCTTAAGTGCTTTGTATATGGAATCTGCTGTTTTTTCCGTATCAAAGGGGTTTACCAATATGGCTCCTCCTTTCAACTGCCAGCTTGCACCCGCAAATTTGCTCAATATCAATGATCCCCTATTGTCAATCTGAGATGCAACAAACTCTTTGGCTACTAGGTTTAACCCGTCCATTATGGGTGTTATGAGAGCAAAGTCCGCAAGTCTGTAAAATATGGCAAGTTTACTTGAGGGAAAACCTTTGTAGTAATAATGTATCGGTACCCACCCCGGTTCCCCGAAGGCTCCGTTTATCGTACTTATTATCTGATCAATCTCTTTCTTAAGCTCCGAATACTCCTGAATTTTTGTCCTGCTCGGTACCGCCACCTGAATAAAGGACATCTTTCCCCTGAAAGAGGGATATTTATCAAAGAACCTGTCAATACTTAGTAATTTCTCTTTAAGACCTTTTGTGTAATCAAGTCTGTCAACGCTTAAACCTATGAACTCAACATTAAGCTCCCTTCTCATCTTTTTAACCGCCTTTAAGGTATTTTTTGAGGACGCATCCCTTTGCCATCTCTCCGCATCTATACCTATGGGTACAGCCTTTACCCTTATTTCCCTTCCCTTCCACCTTATGTTGTTGCCTTGGATCACCGCGTCCGTTAATCTGTCCACGCAGTCAAGAAAATTGTCAACATACTCTTGAGTATGAAAGCCTATAACATCAGCACCGAGGAAACCTTCTATTATTTCTCTCCCCCACGGTAGGAATCTGTATATACAGTAAGAGGGAAAAGGTATATGCCAAAAAAAGAAGATTTTACCCTTAAATCCTTTATCCCTCATTATATTGGGTACTAAGGAAAGGTGATAATCGTTAACCATTACCGTATCACCGCCACGGTACATTTCCAATATGGCGTTTGCAAAACGCGTATTGACCATCCTGTAAGATGTCCAGAAAGCTTTTTCAAATATTGTTCTTGAGAGGAACATGTGACAAAGGGGCCAAAGGGTTTTATTGGAAAAACCGTAATAATAATTGGAGATTGTTTTTTCGGATAAAGGGACAAATTTTATTAAAAAATTTTCATTTACTTCAAATACCTCGGGTATCCTTTGACCTTTCCTTCCCCAGCATACCCATACTCCGCCGAGTGACTTTATTATGGGTTCAAGGGCTGAAACAAGGCCCCCCACCGTTTTATGAAGTTTAAGCTTGTTTTCCCTGAATTCAATATCATAAGGTTCCCTGTTGGAGGCTACTATAAGTCTTCCCATATCACGCTATAATTCTATAATTATACTTTTCCCGGAGGTGTGTTTGTGTTGAGGTTAAGGATTAACGGTGATGAAATAGAGGTTGAAGAGGGAATAACCCTCGCTTCCCTTTATGAAAACTTGGGAATAAAGGATGCTATAGGAGGCTTGATAAACGGTAAAATCTTTGATCTCCAAACTCCCATTTATGAATCGGGTGAGGTAAAGCCTGTAAGGAAGGGGGATCTGGAGAGTCTTGAAATTATGAGACATTCCTTAGCCCATATTATGGCGCAGGCACTTAAAGAGATTTACGGTGGTGATAAGGTGCATCTGGGTGTAGGACCTACAACGGAAGACGGTTTTTACTACGATGTGGAAGTTGAGGGGGTAAGGATTTCCGAGGAGGATCTTCCCAAGATAGAGAAGAAAATGAAAGAGATTATTTCAAGAAATTATCCAATTTTGAGAAAGGAACTGGAAAGGGAAGAAGCTAAGGAGCTGTTTAAAAAGCTTAAGGAACACTATAAAGAAGAGATAATTGATAGAATCCCTGATGATGAAAGGATAAGTGTTTATCAACAGGGAGACTTTATTGATCTTTGTAAAGGACCTCATTTGCCTTCAACGGGCA
>WFWF01000099.1 GCA_015491275.1 Aquificales bacterium
CAGCGACGCTGTTTTGAAAATGTTGGATTTATTTGAAGCTAAGGTGGTGAGATATGAGAAAAGAGATAAAAACAAAGATACTGGTGGTAAAAATGGATAAGGAAAGGATAGGTTTGTTTAATTCCCTTGTGGACGGTGCGGGCAGGCTCGGTATATGTAGGACAAGGAGTAACAGAGAGGGTATAGTTGATATAATTTCGTCGCCCGATACCTTTGAAGAACTGAAGTCGGTTGTAAGGCGTATATCCGCCTTTCTGGGCGGTATTGAAATCATAGATGAATTAGATTGGGAAAATAATGAGGATATGTGGAGGTGATAATGAGTATGGTAAAGGAACTTTTGAAAGAGAAAGGGGGGTTGATAATAAGACAGATGCTTGAAGGGGGCGGAGAGTTTGCAGATATATTTTATGAAAAGTCAAGAACTACAAAAATAAGGTATGAAGATAGAAAGGTTGATAATGTGAGTCACAATATACAAGAAGGAGTGGGTCTCAGACTTATAAAAGACGGTAAAACATACTATGGCTACACAAACGATATAACATTAGAAAATCTTATTGATATAGCAAAATCCTTGGCAAGGAGCAACGGTGACGGCTATGTTCTTGCCCTTGGTAAAAGATATATAAAGGGTAATACGGAGGTGAGGATTGATCCGGATGAGGTTGATATTTCATATAGGATTGAAATTCTTAAAAGGGCTGAAGATAAAGCAAGAAGTTACGGTGATAAGATAAAACAGGTTACTTCCGTGCTTGTAGATAAAACACGGGATATTTATATAATGAACAACTTTGGGGAAACCGCGGAGGATACACAAAAAAGGGTTGTCTTCTTTGTTGATGTTATATCTTCAGACGGCAATATAATGCAAAGGGGTTACGAATCAATAGGAGGCATGAAGGGATTTGAAATCTTTGAAAGCACACCCCCAGAATATGTAGCGGGTAAAGCTGCGGAAAGGGCACTTCTCGGCTTAAAGGCTAAACCCGCTGTTGCGGGGAAGTTCACCGTTGTAATGTCTTCGGAAGCGGGAGGAACTATGATCCATGAAGCTGTAGGACACGGTCTTGAAGCGGATCTTGTTCAACAGGGTCTTTCGGTTTACGCGGGGAAGCTGGGTAAGAAGGTGGCGTCGGAACTCGTAACTGTTATTGATGATGCCACAATTTCCGGTTACAATGGATCCTTCACCGTTGATGATGAGGGTGTACCCGCTCAGCGTAAGGTACTTATAAAGGACGGTATTTTAGAAGGTTATATGTATGATAGATTGAGGGCAATGAAGGATGGGGTAAGCTCAACGGGTAATGGCAGAAGACAAAGTTATGCGCATATCCCTATAGTAAGGATGACAAACACATTTATAGCACCGGGCAAGGATGAAGGTGAGGATATAATCAGGGATACAAAAAAGGGTGTTTATGTGGTTAAGATGGGCGGAGGTGAGGTAAATACGGTAACGGGAGATTTTGTTTTTGAAATAATGGAAGGATATCTTATAGAGAACGGAGAAATTACATATCCTATAAGGGGTGCAACGCTTATAGGGAACGGTCCTAAAGCACTTCAAGATATAGATGCTGTAGGTAAAGAAGTGGGCTGGGCAATAGGCACATGCGGTAAGAACGGACAGGGAGTACCAGTCAGTGACGGGCAACCGATCATAAGAATGGGTAATCTAATTCTCGGGGGGTCACAGGTCAACTGAGGACAACTTCCGTTCCTATCCCTTCCTTAGTGAATATTTCAAGGAGAAGGGAATGTTCCACCCTGCCGTCAATAATGTGAACCTTTTTGACTCCGTTATTAACCGCCTTAAGGGCAAACTTAACCTTTGGTATCATTCCTCCCTTAACAACCCCCTTTTTTATCAAAAGTTGGGCATCCCTTTCGGTTATTGAGGATATAACCTCACCATTCTCGTCTTTCACACCTTCTGTATCGGTCAAAAATATAAGCTTCTCAGCCTTCATGCTTATAGCTATTTCACTGGCTACAAGATCCGCATTTATATTGTACGCCTCACCTTTCTCTCCTACACCTATGGGTGCTATAACAGGTATATAGTTTTTCTCCGTTATTGAATTTAGCAAGTCAATGTTTATACTTACCACCTCTCCCACATATCCTATATCCTCTTCAATTTCAATTCCTATCTCTTTAAGAAAATCTTCTTTCATTTTCCTTGCCCTTATAAGTCTGCCGTCCCTTCCGGACAACCCTACTGCATATATGTTTTCACCACTGTGTTTATTTATAAGAGCAACTATATCCTTATTTATATCACCGGATAAAACCATCTCTACTACATGCATTGTCTCTTCATCTGTTTTTCTTATACCTCCTACAAACTTCTGTTCCATACCGAGTCTTGAGAGCATTTCATTTATCTGAGGTCCTCCTCCATGTACAACGATAACATTTATTCCCACATATTTGAGCAGTACAACATCTTTTGCAAAGCTCTCTCTTAAATGTTCATCCTTCATTGCAGATCCGCCATACTTTATGACAAAGGTTTTACCGTGGAAATACTTTATGTAAGGAAGGGCTTCCTGAAGTATCTTTGCCTTTATTATCAGATCTTCTATATTATGCACTGACATAAATTCTTTTAAGCTCTTGCCTTATTGCATTAAGTACCTTTTCAAGGGCTTCTTCATAGGAAGATGCCTTTATTTTGCAACCAGCAGCATACTTATGTCCTCCGCCACCAAGGGACGAAGCTATATTGGCAACATTTGCCTTTGTCTTACTCCTGAGTGAAACCTTCCATACCTGCTCATCCGGTTTCTCAATTATTGCAAAAGCTACTTCAACACTCTCAATAAATCTCGGAAAGTTGACGAGACCCTCGCTGTCCGTATAGGTTGTGTTTGTCTCCTTGAAAAATCTGTCAAATAGGGTTATACCCGCTACCAAACCGTCCTCGTAAAGGGTAAGTGTTTCAAGAGCTTTTGCGATAAGCTTCATCTTATTAAAGGATTCCCTCTCGCTGAACATTCTGTAAACAAAGTTGGGATCCGCACCGTAGTGAACAAGTTTTTTAGCGAGGTCAAAGGCGTACTCGTTAGTATTTGTGTACTTAAAGAAACCCGTATCCGTTGCAAGCCCCGTATATATACATGTTGCTATCTCCTTATCTATTGTACTTTCATCCCAGTTTGCAATTATTTCATAAACAATGGCTGTGGTTGAGGGAGCGGTTGTGTCTATATAATCGTAAGGACCGTAATACTCTCCCCCAAGGTGATGATCAATCCTTATCTTTCTGAGAACCTTTATCTCCGTTCCTATTCTGCCGAAATCTGCGGAATCAACTATAATACCCGTGTCGTAAACCTTACCGTTAGGTATCCTTATCACTTCATCAATGTGGGGCAGAAAATCAAGAAAATGGGGTACACTATCTTTGCAACCTATGTAAACTTCCTTACCCTTTTTCTTCAAAAACAGATATAGGGCAAGGGCACTACCGAAGGCATCTCCGTCAGGATTTTCATGGGGCAGTATTATGATAGAACCTTTATGCTCTCTCAGATAATCAACTATAGGGACTCCTTCAACCTTCATCCTTTTCCTCCGTAAAGTATAATTTATTTCTTTTGAGAATAATTTTCAATTAGAGTGTACCCCCATTTCCTTAAGCACCTCCGCGCATCTTGTACACACATCTCCTCTGAACTCATCTTCCTTAAAGTACACCCAGCACCTCGGACATTTTTTCCCTTCCGCCCTGTCAACACCTACTTTAAGACCCCCTTCTTCCAAGTATATGTTACCACCCTCCTCAAAACTCACCTGACTTACGGTGAGGAAAAAGTTAAGATAATCCTTGTATTTTTGAGCAATTTCCATTGTATTTCCTTCTCCGTGTATGAATACCTTAGCTTCATAGGGATGTTTTATAAATCCCAGTCTTCTTGCTTCTTCCAGAACCTTCATAACATGTTCCCTCAGTTTTAACAGAATATCATAATCCCTTTCAATATTTTCATCCACGGGTGCAAGTTTTTTAATCTCCAAACTTGCCAAAAACACGCTTTCGGGAAGGGTTTTGTCAATATCCCTAAGGTGTTCCCATACTTCTTCACAGGTAAAGCTAAGGATGGGAGACAGTAAAACCGTGGTTGCTAAGAGTATATGATAAAGGGCGGTCTGGCACGATCTCCTTTCAAAAGAATCGGGTTTATAAACATACAGGCGATCCTTTACTACATCAAAGTATATGGAAGATAGATCCTTTGATGCAAAGTTCCTCATTGTGTGATAGACAAGATGAAACTTGTAATTTTCGTAACTATTTATAACATCGTTAATAACTCTTCCGAGTCTTGAAAGTATCCACCTATCAAAGTGAAACATTTCATCGTAAGGTACACTTTGGGAAGAGGGATCAAAGTCATATAGATTGGATAACATAAATCTCATCGTGTTTCTTATTTTTCTGTAGTCTTCAACTATCATCTTAATGATGTTTTGACCTATCTTTATATCCTCCGTATAATCTTCAGACACGACCCAAAGCCTTAGTATATCCGCTCCGTATTTATTTATAATCTCTTGAGGAGATATTACATTTCCTTCCGATTTGGACATCTTTTTACCTTCTTCATCAACAACAAAACCGTGGGTAAGCACCGCTTTATAGGGGGCTTCTCCGTAGGAGCCTACCGACTCAAGCAAAGAAGCCTGAAACCATCCCCTGTGCTGATCTGAACCTTCCAGGTACAAATCCGCTTTTTTTATACCAAGGGGCCTTATGACACCCGCGTGGGAACATCCAGAATCAAACCATACATCAAGTATATCTTCTTCCTTTTTGAATTTATTCCCTTCGCACTCTGGACATGTATAACCCTTAGGAAGCAACTCTTCAGGTTCCGCTTTGAACCATATATCCGCTCCCTCAGGATGACTCTCAACAATGTCCGCTATGTGTTCAAACACTTCCTCATCTGCTACAATGTTTCCGCAATTTTCACAATAAAAAACGGTAATAGGAACTCCCCAATACCTCTGCCTTGATATACACCAATCGGGTCTTTGTTCAACCATACTTTTTATCCTATTCTTACCGTAGCGGGGTATCCATCTCACCCTTTCTATCTCTTCAAGGGCTTTTTCCCTCAGGGTTTTACCGTTAACTTCCGATTCCATCTTTATGAACCACTGGGGTGTAGCCCTGAATATTACAGGATTTTTACATCTCCAACAGTGGGGATAAGAGTGGGTTATCTTCTCTTCAAATAAAAGTAGATTTTTATCCTTCAGTTTTTCCATTATCAGTTCGTTTGCCTTAAATATGTTTGTACCCCTTAGGAAAGACGGAGCTTCATCGGTGAATTTACCTTCATCATCAACCGGGGAAAAGGGTTCAAGACCGTATCTCTGACCTACGGTATAATCCTCTATACCGTGACCGGGAGCCATGTGAACGAGACCAGTTCCCGAAGTAAGGGTTACAAATTCGGACGGATAAACAATTCCTGTTCTGTCTATAAAAGGATGCTCATATTCAAGGTCAACTAAATCCCTGCCCTTAACTGTTTTAACTATTTCCCCTTCAATGCCTGTTTTTTCCATAACCAAGTTAAGAAGTTCTCTTGCTATAATAAGCACCTCACCTTTTCTGGTTTTTAAAAAAGAGTATTCGTAATCTTCTCCTACCATAACACCGAGATTCGCGGGTAAAGTCCACGGCGTCGTGGTCCATATAAGAAGGAAGGTATTATCTTGATCCTTAAGAGGGAATTTCACATATATACTTGGATCCGTTTTTTCCCTGTATTCAACCTCCGCTTCCGCCTCCGCGGTTTTATCGTATATACACCAGTAAACGGGCTTCTTACTTCTTACTATTAAATTTTTCTTAAAAAACTTTCCCAGCTCCTTTATCTCAATAGCCTGATACTTGGGATTCATAGTTATGTAAGGATTATCCCAATCCCCCAAAATGCCTATTCTTATAAACTCTTCCTTTTGTATCTCAACAAATTTCTTAGCATACTCCCTGCACATCTTCCTGAAGGCAACCTTTCCTATGTCTTCTTTACTCTTATTCTCTTTCTTCAAATTTTTTTCAACCTGCTGTTCTATAGGTAAGCCGTGACAGTCCCAACCGGGTATATAGTTGATCCTTTTGCCCTTTATAAGATTGAATTTGTTTATTATATCCTTTAGGACCTTATTAAGTGCGTGTCCAATATGTATATTTCCGTTTGCGTAAGGCGGTCCATCATGGAGTATAAAAATCTCCTTTTTTGAGGATTCATTTTGGATTTTTTTGTATAAATTTGTCCATTTTGTGAGAATCATGGTTTCCCTCTGGGGAAGATTCGCCTTCATCGGGAAACTGGTTCTCGGAAGGTTAAGAGTGTTCTTATAATCCATTAACCGCAACCTCCTGGAGCTATCATCGTTGATATTCAATTATAAAACAAAGAAAAAACTTGCATTTTAATAAAAAATACTGTATTATTCCTGTCTCTTATACACATCT
>WFWF01000100.1 GCA_015491275.1 Aquificales bacterium
AAAATAAGGAAAGATTTTGAGAGATATAAGGAACTTTATGAAAGGGACTTGCTTGCAAAGAGTGTTTATGAGGATTATGAGATAAGACTTAAAAAAGCAAAGGCTGAGCTTGAGAAGACAAAAGCGGAACTTAGGAAGTTAAAGCTGATTGCTTCTTATACTACAGTTGTGTCTCCATATTACGGAACTGTTAAGAAACTGTTGGTAGGTGAGGGCTCTTATGTCAACGGTGAGGTAGTACCCCACCCAGTTGTTATAATAGAAGCAAGGTAAAATTCACCTATAAGCTTGTACCGTTAAAATATATTTAATTCTTGATATGAGGGTGTTCATTATAGGATGGTTGATACTTATATTCTTTAACTTTTCCTTTTCTGCGGAGTATAAAGAGGGAGAGATTATAGTTAAGGTCAGGGGATCCGTTAATATTAAAGCTGGGAGAGAAAGGATAAAAGCTCTCGGGAGATTGGGTGATGTTAGATATCTCCATATAATAGACAAGAATAAAAGCACTGAAGAATTGATAAAAGAATGGAAGAATAGAGAGGGAGTAATAGAGGTTGTTCCGAACTACAAGGTAAAGATATTTCAGATTCCTAATGATCCGGAATATCCACAGCAGTGGGCTATGAGCAAAATATCCGCCCCAGACGCTTGGAATGTAACTACAGGGTCTAACTCGGTAGTTGTGGCTGTTGTTGATACGGGTGTTGACTATAATCATGAGGACTTAAGACCAAACATGTGGGTTAATCCTTATGAGATTCCGGGAAACGGTATTGATGATGACAACAACGGTTATGTTGACGATGTATACGGCGTTGATGTTGTAAATGGAGACGGAGATCCAATGGACGATAACGGTCACGGCACTCATGTTGCGGGTATCATAGGTGCTGTTGGTAACAACGGTACGGGTGTTGCAGGTGTTAATTGGAATGTTAAGATAATGGCTGTTAAAGCCCTTGGTGCTGGGGGAGTAGGTGATATTGCATCTGTTATAGATGCCCTCAATTATGTGCTTGAGATGAAAAGGAAAGGGGTAAATATAGTTGCGGTTAATGCTTCCTACGGATGTGAAGGTTGTCAACCTGCTCCTGATAGGGATATAATAGCTGCACTCGGGGCTGAGGGTGTTATATTTGTGACCGCGGCGGGAAACAGCGGATCCGATAATGATACCGTGCCTACATATCCCGCCTCTTACGATCTTGACAATATAATAGCTGTGGCTGCTGTTGATTCTAACGATAATCTTGCATCTTTTTCAAATTACGGGGCAACAAGTGTTGATATAGCTGCTCCCGGTGTTAATATATACAGTACCTATCCGCGCACCTGTGACTATATACCTTCTTCAGGAGATATATTCTTTGATGACATGGAAGGAGGCTCCGCCAAGTGGAGTACGGGAGGTACACCGAACAATTGGAGTATAGTAACGGACTCTTCCAAAGCTTCACAGGTATGGGATGATAGTCCTTCTGGAGATTATGCTAATAACAGTAATACATGGCTTTCCTTAAGTAATCCCATTGATCTGTCCGCTGTTACCGGAGATGTATGCTTAGGGTTTGAAACGATGTTTTCAACGGAAGCATTTTTTGACTTTGTTTATATTGAATATTCAAAGGACGGTGGCGTTAAGTGGAACAGTATTGCAGGGCTTACTGGATTTGTTTCCGCTTATACCTACCTTGCTTTTCCCATTGATGACAGTTACAAGACTTCTAGCTTTAGCTTCAGGTTCAGGCTTGTTAGTGACGACACTATAACGGACAACGGTATAAGGATAGACAATGTGGGTGTAGGATTGGGTACAGTATTACATAACTATAAAAAGGAGAGCGGTACTTCAATGGCTGCACCCTTTGTCACTGGTGCAGTTGCCCTATTGGCTTCCGCATACCCTAATGAGGATATGAGGGCAAGAATACTGCGTATAATCTACAATGCGGATCAGGTACCTTCTTTAAAGGATAAAGTTATAAGCGGGGGTCGTTTGAACATTTATAAGGCTTTAATAAATAAGATATCAGCCCCTAAGATTTCCCTATCTTCATCTGAGGTATTTTTCGGATATGCGGATGTGGGTTCTACTAAAAGTAAGGAAATAGCCGTGTCAAATTACGGTTATGATCTTGTAATAAAGAATATATATATCCAAGGTGTTAATAGGGACGATTTTTCGTTTTACAACGGTTGTACGGAACCAATTGTGTACGGTCAGACATGCTCAATTGTTGTTTATTTTATGCCCAAGTCAAGCGGATCTAAGGAGGCGGAACTTATTATTGAAAGTAATGATATAGAC
>WFWF01000101.1 GCA_015491275.1 Aquificales bacterium
ACAATGAAGAAGGGATGTAAAATAAGTAGTCTTACAGGAGATATAAGTGTCTCTAATGATTTAACTTGGGAATATAGATTTGAAAATAGTTTGTGCGTATTACCGGAAGGATACACAGAAGATATGACAATAAATGGAGGCCCAATTAGTATAAAAAAGGAAGGGAAAACCCTTTCTATGAGTTATGAAAACCTCAGTTTCTCAACAGATTTTTACTGTGCAGAAATCAATATGATCTATTGGGATGTAAACGGTTCAATAACATACGAAGATAACTTCTGTGCAAATGCAAGGGTGAAAATAAATGTAAAGACAGATTCCAAATTCTATTATGATGTCTATACCAATACATGCGGTGGCAGTATGTCAATTAATGGCGGTCAGGTTGTTGTTAATGCGAATCCCGATTGTTCGGTTGAAGTAGTTGACAGCAACGGTCAACCGCTTCCAGAACCCACTCAAACCTGTCAGTGGTAAATATGAACGAGAAGGGGGGCTTTTAGCCCCCATTTTTATTAATCCACGGGTTTGGCGTCAGCAACATCGTCTCCGCCTTTCTTTTCTTCCGAAGAACCCGTTTTAGCTTGACCAGTTGACTGATAAAGGATAGAGCCTATGATAGAAGAAATCTCAAGCACTCTGTCCATAGCTCTCTGGATTTCATCGGCATTTTGAGACTCCATAACCCTTTTTGCATCTTCTATAACTTCCTGAGCTTCTTTAACTTTGTCTTCGGGAAGTTTGTCTTTGTTTTCCCTTATAATCTTCTCAAGATTGTAAACGAGCTGATCTAACTGATTTCTCTTTTCAACAAGTTCTTTTCTTTTCCTGTCCTCTTCCGCATGTTCTTCAGCTTCCTTTACCATCCTCTCTATCTCTTCCTGTGTAAGTCCGGAGGATGCCTGAACCTTTATTGATTGCTCCTTACCCGTAGCTGTATCCTTCGCAGTAACATGGAGGATACCGTCCGCATCTATGTCAAAACATACCTCAATCTTGGGTACACCTCTGGGAGCGGGAGGTATTCCCGTTAAGTAGAATTTACCCAAGGATTTGTTATCCTTAGCCATTGGTCTTTCACCTTGGAGAACATGGATTTCCACTTCCGTTTGATAGTCGGATGCGGTTGTGAATATCTCACACTTTCTGTAAGGTATGGGTGTATTCCTCGGAATAAGTACTGTCATTACACCGCCGTAAGTTTCCACTCCCAAAGAAAGAGGAGTAACATCAACAAGTAGTATCTCTTTAACATCGCCTGAGAGAACCCCAGCTTGTATGGCAGCACCTACCGCAACAACCTCATCAGGATTAACACCCTTGTGTGGCTCTTTACCGAAGAACTCTTTTATCCTTTGCTGAACAAGGGGTATCCTTGTTGATCCGCCCACCAAAACAACATCGTCTATATCGGAAGGTGAAAGCTTGGCATCTTCCAATGCCCTTTTTACTATATCCATTGTCCTGTCTATAAGGTCTTTTATCATCTCCTCAAGTCTTGCTCTCGTGAGTTTCTTTTGCAGGTGAATGGGCTGGTTAGTATGGGGATCTATGGTTATGAAAGGAAGATTTATTTCTGTTTCAAGCTTAAAGGAAAGTTCCTTCTTGGCTTGCTCCGCAGCCTCCTTCAACCTCTGGAAGGCGGTTCTGTCCTTTTTAAGATCAACACCTGTTTCCTTCTTACACTCATCTATCAACCATTCTATAATTTTCTCATCAATATTCGCACCGCCCAAATGGGTATCTCCCGCAGTGGCTTTAACCTCAATAACACCTTCCCCCCCTTCAAGGATGGAAACATCAAAGGTACCACCACCGAAGTCATACACCAATATCTTCACATTCTCCTTTTTATCCAGCCCGTAAGCAAGAGCAGCTGCTGTAGGCTCGTTCAGTATCCTCAAAACCTCAAGACCAGCTATCTTACCAGCATCTTTCGTAGCCTGTCTTTGTCTTTCGTTAAAGTAAGCGGGTACTGTTATCACAGCCTTGGTAACCTTCTCTCCGAGATAAGCCTCCGCAGCTTCTTTAAGCTTCCTTAAAACATGGGCACCCACCTCTTCCGGTCTTACCTTTTTACCCGCATTAGGAATATCAAAGGAAGCGTCCCCTTTCTCGTCCGGTACAACTTTGTAAGATACTCTTTTTGCTTCCTCCCTCACTTCATCATACTTCCTGCCTATAAATCTCTTTGATTCATAAACAGTATTTTCCGGATCAAGGACCGCCCTCCTCTTTGCAGGCTCCCCTACAAGAATTTCCTTTTCTTTTGTCCATGATACAACGGAAGGAGTTAGTCTTGACCCCTCCTGATTAGCAATTACGGTAGGTTCATCCCCTATCATAACCGCAACAACCGAGTTTGTCGTACCAAGGTCTATACCAAGTATTTTCTCTGCCATTTCAGTAACCTCCTCCAATCTTTTTTAAAACTAAATTATATTTTAGCATAATTTTGTCAAGTTTCTTAAACAGATCTTTATAAAGATTTTATCAAGTAGAAAAAGGCAGGTTATGTATAAAATAAAATCAATGTACTACTACGATAAAAACAGCCACAGCAAGTTGTGGATTCACTTACACGGTTTGTTTTCTAATGTAAATGGAGAAAAGATAAGGTTTCTGAGAAACATTTTTAAAAGGGAAAAAAGTTACTCCTTTTTTGTCCTTGATATGGATTATGAAAAGACATGTACAACCGCAACCCTTGATCTTCTTGAGATTATAGTAAGGGGCTTTTCCGCAGAATATGAACATATAACCCTTTGCGGTAGTTCCCACGGGGGATATGTTGCGACAAATTATATAAGGTACAGGGAACTGTACAATATTAAAGAGCTGATTTTACTAGCGCCTTCCTTTGAAACCCTCGCCCTCATAAAAGACCATGTTAAGGATGATATAAGCAAATGGCTTGAGGGTGAAGAAGAACTAACCTTTGAGGAAGAGGGTAACACAGTAAGCATTTCAAAGGAATTTGCAAAGGACATAATAGAGAACGGTTATGAAATTATTGAAGGAGATAAGGTACACTTTCCAGAAAATCCGCCCGTTGAGATAAAAATAGTACACGGAACAAGGGATGAGATTATACCTATAGAGAGAACAAGATTGTTTGTATCAAAAGTAAAGGTAAAAACCTATGTGGAAGTGGAAGACGGCCATCATTTAGATAAAACTATGGAAGAGTACATTAGGATAATAACTTAGTCATCCGATTCAAGCTCAATAATATCACATGCACTGTTCTTTATAACAAGCTGACATGTAAGCCTTCTGTTTTCTTCGTATTCTCCTATTTTCCAAAGTGTTTCCTCTTCCGTCTCCGAAGGCTCTTCAAGACACTCAAGCCCTCTCTTCACGGTACATACACATACACCGCACTGTCCGTCGGTGCATCCGAATTCAATGCCCGCCTTTTCTATTTCATGATGTAAATCCCCCAACTTTGTACCGCCTTCCACATCACCTATAACCTTACCGTTAACAATAAGTTTTGCCATATACTTTACCTTTTAAACAGGCTGTCCTATCCTCTTGGCAAGTTCCATGAGCCTTTGTATCCTCTTTTCAACGGGAGGATGGGTTGAGAATAACTCCATAATATTTTTCCCCGCAAGCGGATTCTCTATAAACAGATGCGCAGTACCTTCATTTACATGAGCAGGCATGGTAACCGCATATTTATGTATCTTGTCAAGCGCCCTTGCCAAAGACATGGGACAACCGCATATCTTTGCCCCCGTTTCGTCCGCAAGATATTCCCTTGATCTTGATATGGCAAGCTGAATTATGGTTGCTATTATCGGAGTTATTATTATGAGGAGAATACTTCCTAAAAGGGAAGCAGGGCTATTATCCTCTTCATCTGATCTTCCGAAACCGAATATAAGCATCCACTGAAGCCAGCTAACCACCATTGATATTGCGCCTGCTATGGTAGCAGCAATGGAAGCTATAAGAACATCCCTGTTCTTTATATGCGCAAGTTCATGAGCAAGAACACCCCTTAGCTCATCCTCGTTAAGAAGGTTTAAAATCCCGGATGTTACCGCAACAGCTGCACTGCCCGGGCCCCTTCCAGTGGCAAAAGCGTTGGGCTGTTCCATGGGAACAAGATAGATCGGAGGCTTCGGCATATTTGCCCTTCTTGCAAGCTCTTCAACCATATTATGAAGCCAAGGTGCTTCATCATAAGGAATCTCCTTAGCCCTGTACATAGCAAGAACTATCTTGTCAGAAAACCAATATGAGACAAAGTTCATGATACCAGCAATAATAAGGGCGATTACAAGCCCTGTATTTCCCCCTATTACCTTACCCAAAAATAGAAACAACCCTGTTAACAAACCTAAAAGCAAAGCCGTCCTGAACATGTATGTCATGACTTTCACCTCCTTATAAGAAACAATAATAATTATAATAAATTCCCCTGATTAAAACTGTTCCAGATCAGGGTTAAAAGGAATTGTTCCGTAGGTTGCCCCCTTAACCTTTACTTCCCTATCTTTGACATAAACTCTATCTTCCGATATCCACTGGATTACTTGAGGTAATATTCTGTGTTCATAATTGAGTATCCTTTTTGCCAAACTATCCGAAGACTCTCCAGGAAATACTGGAACTACAGCTTGGGCAATAATAGGACCACCATCCACCGTTTCATCAACGAAATGAACGGTGCATCCGGAAAAAAGAACACCGTATTTTATAGCTTGACCTTGAGCATCAAGACCTTTGAAAGAAGGAAGAATTGAAGGATGAATGTTTATTATCCTTAGCGGAAATTTGCTTATAAAGTAGGGGCTAAGTACCCTCATAAATCCCGCAAGGACAACGAGATCAACACCATTATCTTCCAATTCCGCAATCATTCTCTCCTCAAATTCCCTTTTACTCCTAAAAGCCCTTCTTTCAATAACCTTATAAGGAACTCCGTGCTTTCTGCATCTCTCCAAAGCCTTAGCCTCAGGATTGTCTGATATAACCAAGGGTATATCAACCTTCAGCTTTCCCCTTTCAATGTTATCAATTATAGCTTGCAGATTTGAGCCCCTTCCCGAAACCAAAACACCTATTCGCACAATACAATGTTATCATATTAAACATGACTTTCAAGTTTCCCCCAGAAAAGTGGGAAGTACTTGTAGATCCTGAAAGGAAAAAGTGGCAGGATGTGGGTAAATTTCTTGAAGTAGCAAATCCCTCGGAGAATGAGGTATGGGTTGATATAGGTTGCGGTCCCGGATATTTCGCTCTTCCCCTGGCAAAATTAGTTAAAAAGGTTTACGCGGTTGATATTGAAGAAAGCATGCTTGAAAAGTGCAGATTGAGAGCCAAGGATGAAAAAATTACAAACATAGACTTCATTAAATGTACGGAAGAGGAAATACCCATACCCGATGAATTCGCGGACGGGATACTGCTTGCAAATGTTTTTCATGAACTTTTAAACAGGGAGGCGATCTTTGATGAGATCAGAAGGATAATGAAAAAGGAAGGAAGGGGATATATAATAGACTGGCATCCCGTAGAATCACCCGCGGGTCCACCCATTGAGGAAAGGGTTCCCGTGGAAGAGGTAGTTTCCTTTCTTGAAACAAATAATTTTAAGGATATTAAAGAATATACCGTTTATCCGTACCACTATCTTTTAGAATTCACAAAATAACACCCTTTGATATAATGAAATGTGATGAACGAGTGCATCTTCTGTAAGATAATAGCAAGGGAGATACCTTCCGAAAAGGTATATGAAGATGAAACAGTTTATGCGTTTAAAGATATAAATCCTGTTGCTCCCGTTCATATCCTAATAATTCCCAAAAAGCACATAATGGGCATACAAACTATTGATGACAGAGATAGTGCCCTCATAGGTCACATGTTTGTTGTGGCAAGGAAAATAGCAGAAAAAATGGGAATAGCACCTGATGAAAATCTTAACAAGGGTTACAGGCTTGTCTTCAATGTAGGAAGGGATGCGGGTCAGAGTGTGTTTCACCTACACTTACACCTTATAGGCGGAAGATCTATGAGCTGGCCCCCCGGATAGTTTATGGAAACCTTCCTATTAACATCCCTTAAATGCTCAAATCCCTTCGGCAGTAGGCTACCTTGCATAGAGAGTCTCAGCGAAAGTACTGCAATCACGGTAGGAAATTTTGATGGTTTTCACAAGGGTCATAGATTTTTGATCAGAAAACTAGGTGAGGAAGCTAAAAAGAGGAATCTAAAAACC
>WFWF01000102.1 GCA_015491275.1 Aquificales bacterium
ATCCGAGAGAGTTCTCTCCATAGACCTATGTTCCTCTATGAAGAGACTTGCGGTAGGGGGTGTGGTGGAAAGGAACGGGAAAGTCTCAAGACCCATCTACTTCAGAGCGGAATAAGCTGTGAAAAAAATAAGAAGACTCAGGAGTGAGATTAGCTTTCTCAAGAGGAGCATAGACAGACTCTACCTTGAGATGGAGAAAACCGAGAAAGGGGAAGTGAAAGAAAAGCTCAGGAAGAAGATAGACCACCTTTTCAAGGAGAAGAAGCTAAGGAAGAGAAAACTCAGGAACCTGAGGAAGGAGATACTGGAGACTCTCACCAATGAGATAATTCTGACTGCAAAGGTTCTTGAAGCTGACACAATAGTGATAGAGGGGCTCTCCTTTAGAGAGGTTCCCGAGTGGAAGGAAAGGACTTTAAGGTGGCTTTTTTCAACGTGGTTTTATGCGAAGTTTTCAGAGAGACTGAGAGAGAAAGCAAAGAAGGAAGGGATAAAGGTAAGGGAAGAGAGCCCTGCGAACACGAGCAAGAAGTGTTTTTGTGGGGAGGGAGTCAGGAAGGAAGGACATTACCTTATCTGCGGTGTTCACGGGAAGTATGACAGGGACTATGTAGCTTCCATAAATCTGGGGAAGAGGTATCTAAAACTCTCTGCCCTTGAGGTGGGGAGTAGTCCAGAGACCGTTCCCTCTGGAGGTATCTCTTCTCCTATTCCTGTGCTTATAAGGCTTACTACACTTCTTGCATACCTCAAGCTGGTGACCTGCACATTCCTTTACTCCTTAGTTTCTAAGCGAGAAATGGAAATACCTAACGCCACGGTTAAGTGATGTTAACTATTGTCAGCAAAGAAGGAACGGTTATCTACTTCGTGGAAGAGGACATAGTCTATATTCTCTGCATTATCCACAGAAGGGAAGCTTATAAAGATATAAGCGTTGAAGACCTCTTCAGGAGGTTAATAGATACTTAGGTATCTCTCTTATTAAGTAAAACACCCGCCAGAAACTCCTCTATTTCAAAGGAAGCTTGCAATTTATCCTCAGCCCTTATACTTTTTACCACACCCTCCCTACCGATTATAATACCCTCGTACTCAACAGAACCCATCACCCTTGACGGATTTGCAACTATATAATCCACCCCTTTCAACTTCAGCTTTCTCTTTGCCTCTTCAACCATATTCTCCGTTTCCAATGCAAAACCTATGAGCAACTTTGATTCTTTATTCCTTCCTATATATTCAAGAATATCAACCGTCCTTTCTATTTCTATACAATTGTCAATCTTGTCCTTTTTGAGCTTTCCTTCAAATCTCCTCACGGGTTTAAAATCCGACACCGCAGCGTTCATGATTATGACATCCGCCCAATCCATCCATTCCTTAACCGCCTTAAACATATCATCAGAAGAGATCACCTTTTTTATTGGTATATCGTAGGGTTCCCTTGCGGTTGTAAATCCCGCTATGACCCTTACATCCGCACCCGACCACCTTAAAACCCTTGCGAGGGAAAAACCCATCTCACCGCTTGACTCATTGGATATAAACCTTACATCATCCATATATTCCCTTGTTGCTCCGCATGTTATGAGTATCCTCTTTCCTTCAAGCCTCTTAGGGTAAGATTTCCAATAAATCCACTCTTCCAACCTTTCAACGGATGGAAGCTTACCTATACCCTCTTCTTCACACACCATCAATCCGTATTCGGGCTCAATTATTATATGACCCTCTGCCTTCAATCTATCTATATGTTCCCTTACTACCTTCTTTGAATACATAACGGGGTTTGCAACGGGTGATATGAGGACACTTCCTTCGTAGGCAAGAAAGATTGATGTTAAAAGGTTATCCGCCACACCGAGGGCTATTTTGGATAGGGTGTTTATACTGCACGGAGCTATCATAAAAACATCCGCCCATCTCGCAAGATTGATATGGGCGAGGGGATCCCCTTCCCAATCCGCAAAAGCCCTTTCACCCGTAAGGGCTTCCCATACTGTTTTTGAAATAAACCTTTCAGCAAAAGGCGTTAATACAACCCTTACCCTGTTTCCCTTCTTTTTTTGATTCCTTATAAGATCACATATTTTATAAGAGGAGATACTTCCCGTTATTCCGAGCAGTATATTAAAATTCATCTATTAAAATATAACTTAATGACAAGTTACTGCGTAATATTCATAACTGTACCAGTGGATAAAGGGGAAGAGATAGGGGAATTCATAGTGAGGGAGAAGCTTGGTGCCTGCGTAAACATCATTGATGTAGAAAACTCCATATACTGGTGGAAGGGAAATATTGAAAAGGATAAAGAAAAGCTATTGATAGTGAAGACATCCGTTAAAAATATTGAAAAGTTTATAAAAAGGGTAAAGGAAATACACCCCTATACGGTACCGGAGATAATAGCCCTGCCCATTATAGGAGGAAACGAGGACTATCTGAAATGGATTGATGAAAGTCTTGAAAACGAAAAGGGAGGTGGTAAAGATGGTTAAGAAGAAGCTTAAGGGCAGAAGATGTTATGTGACCTTTGAGGTTAACATAAAGGATGCACAAAAGGTAAGCGTCGTCGGGGACTGGAACGGTTGGAAGCCGGAACCCATGAAGAAAAGGGGTAATGTATTCGTACTTAAAAAGATCTTCGGAATAGGTGAAGAACACCGATTCAGATACCTCATAAACGATTCCCTGTGGGAGAACGACCCTTCCGCGGACGATTATGTTCCCAACCCCTTCGGAAGCCATGACTGTGTTATAAGAACATAATTAGGAAAAAGATAGTTATCCGTATCTGCGAAATGTCAACTACTCCTCCCTGACGGAAGGAGCTTGTAGGTGAGGTTAGCCATGCATAGCATAGCCAACGCTCCCTACATTGGGGCGGTTGACAGCGCCCCACACGGAGGGACTTGCCACTCCGTGTCCTGGTCCGAGCCGGATAGTACCCATCCTACCTACCCCGAAACCGTTTCTCCCCGCAGGAGCGGAGAGTGCCTTTGGGGTTACAGCTATTTTAACATATTTTGCGGTCTCCTCCCCTCCCTTACGGAAGGGGTCTCCGACCGCAGGGAGGTAAAAGATGAATGTTAAATTCTTAGGATCCTTCAAGGACAAGTTTCCCTTTCCGCAGTTCAAAGAGGTTGTATTTGTGGGAAGGTCAAATGTGGGCAAATCATCCCTTATAAATATGATTACGGGAAAGAATATAGCAAAGGTAAGCAAAAGCCCGGGAAAGACGAGACTAATAAACTATTTCCTCATAGATAAC
>WFWF01000103.1 GCA_015491275.1 Aquificales bacterium
AGATAAGGGTAGTCCTTCAGTTTGCATGCAAAGGTCTTGATGTTGATCCATTAGAGCTTGAGGCAGATGCACATATACAGTTCAAGGACGGTATAACAACTGAAGAGATACAACAGCTTCTTATAAGGACTGCAGCGGAAAAGATATCACCCGAAAAGACGGATTGGCAGTATGTGGCTGCCAGATTGCTCGTTTACGATCTGTACAAAAAGGTATCAAGGGTAAGAGGATATGCCATTAAAGAGTCTGACGGGACCTTCCAGCCTTATGACAAGGGCGGATTTTATGAGTTTATTAAAAAATATGTAGAAAGAGGTATATATGGAGAGTATCTGTTGGAGAAATATAGGGAAGATGAGATAAGAAAGCTGGGCGAAGCCATTCAAGAGGATAGGGATCTTCTTTTCAACTATACGGGATTGAAGGTTTTAACGGACAGATACCTTGTGAGGGATGAAGACGGAAAGATCATTGAGCTTCCCCAAGAGATGTATATGCTCATTGCTATGACAATAGCTATTCCCGAAGGGGAAAGAAGGGTTGAGTACGCTTTAAAGTTTTACGATCTCCTTTCACAGCATAAAGTTTCCCTTGCCACGCCGACCCTTATGAATGCGAGAAGACCCCATACACAGCTTTCAAGCTGTTTTGTTCTGACAGTTGAGGATGACCTATATGACATATTTGATAACATTCAAAAGGCTGCACAGATTTCCAAGTTTGCGGGAGGACTGGGTATATACCTCGGTAAAATAAGGGCTTCCGGTGCTCCTATAAGGAAATTCAAAGGGGCTTCATCCGGTGTTATACCAGTTATAAGGGTTTTAAATGATGTTATGACCTATGTGGATCAGCTCGGTATGAGAAAGGGTAGTGCCTCTATTACCTTGGATATATGGCATAAGGACATCCTGGATTTTCTTGAGGTAAAAACAAACACGGGAGACGAAAGAAAAAAAGCCCACGATATACATCCAGCTGTAAGCATACCGGATATATTTATGAAGAGGTTGAAGGAGAGAAAGAAATGGACCCTATTTGATCCTTATTACACAAAGGGTGTAAAGGATGGCAAAAACCTTGAAGATTTTTATGGTGATGAATTTGAGGAGCTTTATATCAAGCTGGAGAAGGAGCTTCCCCCTGAGGCAAAGAGGGAAGTTGATGCCTTTGAACTATGGAAGAGGCTTATAACCGCAGCCTTTGAAACAGGAGAACCCTATGTATTCTTCAGGGATACCGCCAACCGATTAAATCCCAATAAACATGTGGGAATTGTTTATTCAAGCAACCTCTGTATGGAGATAGTGCAGAATATGTCTCCTACAGTTCAGGAAGGTTGTGAGCTTGACAGGAATACGGGAGAGATAGTTTATAGGAAAAAGGCGGGTGATGTGGTTGTTTGTAATTTAGGGTCCGTTAACCTCGGAAGGGTATATACAGAGGAAGAGATAAGTAGAACATTGCCCCTTCTTGTAAGAATGCTTGATAATGTGATAGAGCTTAATTACTACGCAATTCCGGAGGCGGAATATACAAACAAGCGTTATAGAGCCATAGGCATAGGTGTTTCAAACTACCATTATTGCCTTGTTAAACATGGTATAAGGTGGGAATCAGAGGACCATCTGAAATTTGCGGATAGACTTTTTGAACTTATAGCCTTTTATGCCCTGAAGGGAAGTCTTGAACTTGCCAAGGAGAGAGGCAAGTATTCTCTATTTGACGGTTCCGATTGGAGTAAGGGTATATTCTTTGGAAGATCTATTGATGATATAGAGAAGGATAGCGAAAGGAATGGAAACAATCTTCCGTGGAGGGAGCTTTATGAGGATATAAAGGAAAACGGTATAAGAAACGCTTACCTGCTTGCCCTTATGCCTACCGGTTCAACATCCCTTATAATGGGAGCTACACCTTCTGTTGATCCCATATTTGCCAAGTACTATAAGGAGGAGAACATGAGCGGTATCCTTCCTCAGGTTCCCCCCGAAGTTGACAGATTCTTCTGGCACTACAAGTCCGCCTATCTTATAGATCAGAAATGGAGTATTGAAGCCGCCGCGGCAAGGCAAAAATGGATAGATCAATCCCAGTCTCTTAATCTCTTTATAGATCCGGAAAATATAGACGGTCCCACCCTTGCGAGCCTTTATGAGCTTGCATGGGAGAGGAACCTTAAGACCGTTTATTATTTAAGATCAAAGTCAAAAACCGAAGTGGAGGAGTGTGAGTCATGCTCGACCTAATGACAAGGAAAAGGATTTTTAATCCGGAAGGTGACAGAGAGGTTGATAAGAGAAGGGTAATAGGCGGTAATCCTACCAACATAATAGAGCTTAACAATGTGAAGTACAGGTGGGCTTACGAACTTTACAGAACAATGGGTATATCCAATTTCTGGATACCAGATGAGATAGCCATGATGGAAGATAAAAAGCAGTACGAGAGCCTCCTGTCACCTTATGAGAAAAGGGCTTACGAGCTTGTCCTTTCCTTTCTTATAGCCCTTGACTCCTTTCAGGTTGACATGTTAAAGGAGTTCGGAAGGTACTTTACCGCACCGGAAGTTGTTATGTCTGTGACCGCTCAGGAATTTCAAGAGTCAATACATGCTTACTCTTATCAATACATACTTGAAAGCGTTGTTGATCCCGTTAAAGCGGACGAGGTTTACAACTACTGGAGGGAGGACGAAAGGTTGCTTGAGAGGAACAGTGTTATAGCAGAGGTTTATAATAACTTTATAGAAAAACCCACAGAAGAAAACTTTATAAAAGCAATTTTCGGCAATTATGTATTGGAAAGCCTTTACTTTTATTCGGGCTTTGCCATATTCTACACCCTCGGAAGACAAGGCAAGATGACTAACACCGTTCAACAAATAAAGTACATAAACAGGGATGAGCTTACCCATGTGACCCT
>WFWF01000104.1 GCA_015491275.1 Aquificales bacterium
ATTTAAGAGACAGGGAAAGGCTCCTTTTGGATGATAAATTCTTCAAAGAGCTTGAAAGATTGAATGTACCCCTCGGTATAGTTACGGGAAGACCAAGGGAAGATCTTGAGTATGCTTTAAACAGATTTAATCTGAGAAGATTCTTTGATGTTATAGTTGATGAGGATGATGTGGATGACTTCTTTCTTAGAAAGCCAAATCCTTTTCCTCTCCACATGGCTGTGGAGATAATCGGCGTTGACAGATTTATTTATATAGGTGATACACCCGCGGACGGGGAGATGGTTTATTTTTACAGAAAGATCTACGGTAAACCTTGTAAGCTTATACACTACAGGGAGGTTCAGGATAGTACGGATATAGGAGCGGACCTTTCTGCTGATAACAGGGATGATTTGTTGAAGCTTATTCTTTCAGAGGTTTCCCCGTATCGGGAAGGAGGATAGGAATCCCTTCCCTTATTTCAAAAAATATGTTGCATTTCCTGCACACTAGTATATTTTTATCCCTTATGTATTCAAGGCTTCCCTTACATATAGGGCATGCAAGAATTTCCATCAAATCCTCTGACAGCATAATAGAATTATTATATTAGACATGACAGCCTTCAGAATTTTTGTTGAAGGTAGGGTTCAGGGTGTAGGTTACAGGAACTTTACAAAAAGGGTGGCTGACAGCTACGGTCTTTCCGGATGGGTAAAGAACTTGCCGGACGGTAGGGTTGAAGTTTATGTTACGGGAGACGATGATGTGTTGTGGTACTTTATCAAGGATCTTATGGAAGGTCCTCCCCTTGCGGATGTCAAGTCTATTCACATAGTGAAGGAGGGGTTTGTTGAAAGTACTGGCAGTTTTGATATTCGCTATTAGTCTTATCTCCGTGCAAGAAGTATTTGCTAAGGAGTGTAAGTATTACAGGGTTAGGAAGGGAGATTCTTGGTGGAAAATTGCCAAAAGGGAGGGTATAAGTATAAAGAAGTTAAGAAAGGCTAATCCGCGAATAGGGAAATATCTGAAGATAGGTCAGCGTATATGCATACCAGTTAAGAAGAAAAAAACTAAGAAATACAAAAAGAAATACACTTCTTATGTTTACTACAGAGTCAAAAGGGGAGACACCCTTTCTGAGATAGCCCAGAAATATGGCGTTTCCGTAAAAACCCTTAAAAGGGTAAACAGGCTCAGGTCAAGCAGGATTTATGCAGGTCAGCTTTTGAAGATACCCGTTGCAAAAAAGGGAGGTAAAAGAAAGGTTGTATATACTTATGTTACATACAGAGTAAGAAGGGGAGATACTCTTATAAAGATAGCAAGAAAGTTCGGTGTTCCTTATAAAAAGATAATGAGGATCAACGGACTGAGATCAACCCGTATAAGGGTTGGTCAAAGGTTGAGAATACCTGTAAAGGAAACGGTTGTTATACCTGCTGTCATTCCAAAGGTTAAACTTGATATGTTACCTGTCAACGGTAAAGTTGAAAGGGCTTCCCACGGGATAAACATCTATGCACCCTGTGGTACGGAGGTTAAAGCGGTGGAGGACGGAAGGGTAATGTATGCGGGCGACGGTATGAGTAATTACGGTAATCTTGTAATTCTTGAACACAAAGGTTTTATGACACTTTACGCTTACAACAGCGAAATACTTGTTAAAGAGGATCAGAAGGTTAAAAAAGGAGAAGTTATAGGGAAGGTGGGAAGAAGATTTGCTACTGATGACTGTCATATAAGATTTGAGATAAGGGCTATGGACGGATCAAGGGTTAACACCCTTGATTATATAGGTAAAAAGTAATAAAATATTCTGCTACTTGAAAAGGAGAGTAAGGATGAAAACTTACAGGGTTAAACCTCATGAAGTACACAGGGAATGGTGGGTTGTTGATGCGGAAGGTAAAATACTGGGCAGGCTTGCCTCGGAGATAGCGAAAATCATAAGGGGGAAACATAAGGTTTATTATCAGCCAGATGTTGATTGCGGTGATTTTGTTATAGTCGTTAATGCGGATAAGATAAGGGTAACCGGTAAAAAACTTGATCAGAAAATTTATTACAGACACTCGGGATATCCTGGGGGATTAAAGGAGAGATCATTGAAATGGATGCTTGAAAATAAACCGGAAGAGGTTATAAGGCTTGCTGTGAAAAGGATGCTTCCCAAAAATAAACTCGGTCACAGGATGTTGAAGAGACTTAAGGTTTACCGAGGGGATTCTCATCCCCATCAGGCTCAAAAGCCCAGGGTTTTGGAGGTTAATGTATGAACAAGCTTAAGGATTTTACAATAACTCCTGAGAATTCTTTTTATGGAACGGGAAAGCGGAAAACTTCCGTGGCACGGGTGTGGCTCCTTAAGGACACGGATAAGATGATTGTTAAGGCAAAGGATAGCGGTAAAGAAAGACATCTTAAGGATTACCTTCAAAGGGAAACCTTATTTAACAAAGTACTGAGACCTTTTAAGGTTGTGGGGCTTGAAGGTAAATTCGGTATATATGCTACCGTAGAGGGAGGAGGTATATCAAGTCAGGCGGAAGCCATAATGTACGGAATTGCCAAGGCTTTGGTTAATTACAATCCCGATTTAAGACCCACTCTTAAAAAGGCGGGATTACTTACAAGGGACGCAAGGAAGAAGGAAAGGAAGAAATACGGTCAAATGGGTGCAAGGGCTAAGTATAGGTGGAGCAAGCGTTAAAAGTATCTCTTATAGGTGTTACGGGCTATACGGGAATAGAACTATTAAGGGTTCTTGTTCATCACAAAAAGGTAAAGATTACTTCTGTAGTTTCACGATCCGATAAAGGAAAGAAACTGGACGATGTTATACCTGTTACCTTGGCAGAAGATATAGCTGATCTGCATATATCAGAGGATATAGATCCTAATACGGATATAGTTTTTTTGTGTACTCCCCATGAGGTTTCTTTAACCCTTGTTCCTTCGTTACTTAGCAGAGGTTTAAAGGTTATTGATCTTTCAGGTGCCTACAGAATAAAGGATAAAAAGGCTTACGAAGAATACTACAACTTTATGCATGAGTATCCTGATATTCTTGAGAAGGTTGTGTACGGCTTGCCAGAAATATTCAGAGAGGATATAAAGAATGCATATCTTGTTGCTAATCCCGGATGTTATCCTACCGCAACCCTTCTTGCCCTTTATCCTTTTGTAAAAGAAAAGATAGAAATGAGGGATATTGTGGTTCATGCGGTATCAGGCGTAAGCGGAGCGGGAAGGAAGACGAGACAGATATTTCACTTTCCCGAAATGTTCGGTGATGCTTTTGTCTATTCTCCGTTAAAACACAGACATACACCTGAGATGGAGGATGTTTTAAGAAGATTGGGAGTCAACATATTTATAAGGTTCGTCCCCTCTGTAATCCCCGTATCAAGGGGGATGATATCCACCGTTTATGTTAAAGGTGAAGCTGTAAATGATGTGCTTGAACTGTTTAAATCCGTTTATGAAAAGGAAAAGTTTGTTAAGATCTTAAGGGAACCGCCTCATATATCATGGGTAAGGGGTACAAACTATGCCCTTATATGTCCCTTATACGATAGTAAAACGGGTATTTACACTATAATAAGCGCTGTTGACAATTTGGGTAAGGGAGCTTCACTGCAGGCTGTTCAGAATATGAATATAATGGCAGGTTTTCAGGAAGAGGAAGGAATAGATTTAAAGCCCCTTATAGTATGAAGCTGAAGCTGAGAATATTCCTTTTAAAAGGAAATAGAAAGTTATCTAAGGGGGATTTAGAAGAAAAGAGGAACTTTTGGGTGGGAGTGAGATATATACTGGAATTTAAATATCTTGAGGCTTCAAAGTGGCTATTATTATCCGAAGACTCAAGGGAAAAATATTTACTGCTTAGTCTTATTAACTTAGCCCTCGGTGACAGGGAGGGTGCTATGGAATATTCGGAGTATATTGAAAGTTTCCCCGCCCTTTATGATATATCCGTAAAGGTTGATAATCCGTATCTCGGAATAGAAAGAATGGTTAGGGATAAAAAAGACATTATCCAGTTAGCGGAGTTGATCTTCTGATCTGTTTTTCAATAGTACTAACAAGTAAAAAAGGTAAACGGGAAAAATCTTCTATCTCCAAACCAGTCTCTTCAAAATAGAATCTTACCTTACTTACACCTTTCAACCCTATTCCTATTATGGGGATTAACCTTTTTTGCATTCTTATAAAGTCCCTTAAAGCAATCCCTTTAAGTCCGGTCGTAGCTTCTCCGTCCGTAAAAATAAGGATGATACTTTTTGTATTCCTTGAAAGCTTTCTGGCACAGCTTACAGCTTCCCTTATAGCTTTTTCAACATTTGTTTTTCCTTTAATAAGGCTCCCAATGTTCTCTTCCTTCATATTATCCGCGGTGTATATGCTGTCGTTAAACAGAAGAAAGGTAAAGGGTATTCCGGAATTTTCAAGGGACTCCTTTATTAGGTTAAATACACCGACGAGAAATTGGATATGATTACCCTTTTTTACAGATGAGGATATATCAAGAAGCATTATAAAGTGAATACCCGGAAGGGGAGTTTCTTTTAATCTTTTGAACATCTTTCCCCTCTTCGTCGGTATTTCAACACCTATCTTCGTATTGTTTATTTTCCTGCCCTGGAGTGCGTTTATCCTTTCCCTTTCTTTTTCAAGCAGGAGTTCAAGCCTTTGCATGTAGGGTTTTGAAAGTCTTTTTATATTCTCGCTTCCCTTTAATACCACTCCCGAAGTGTTGCCTGTAGTGTCTGATTCGCCAGGAAACAGTACTCTTATGAACCCCCTGTGTTCAACCTCAAACTTCAAGGAGAGAGGGAACAGGGTTTTAATAAGGGTTATATCCTTCTCAATTATATCAAGCCTGCTCATCTGATATCCGTAATCAATCATCCATTGGGGTAGTTCTGAAAATTCTTCCATGAATCTTTTAAGAAAATCAAGGGGTAGGGGACGGTAGGGCTTAAATTTTTTCATTAAGGTAACCGTGTCATTTGAAAGCTTGGCAATAATATCCCTTGCTATTCTCCCGCTTGATGCCTTTAAATTGTTATTCTTTAACTCTGCAAGTAATAGATAAACTATACCCTCTTTAACCGACAGCTCAAGATCTTTTATGTAATCAAACCATATCTCATCTGTCAGTATGCTTGTTCTTTTCCTTCTACTTCCGCTTAAAAAATGCTCAATTCCCTTGTAAGTTTGTTCCCCTTTATTAATAAACAGGAGAAGATTTCTGTGATGCTTGTAATAGGGTCTAAGGTTTATTGTTTCTCTCCTTCGGTGGTTTAAAACCCTGTGATATTCTAAAGCAAACATAAGTAAAGCACCGCATGAGGGAGGATACCCGTGTTTGAAGCTTTTTCTCTGTATCAGATTAAGTGTATAAAGATCGGTGTTTTTAAGGAAGTAGAACTCTTTTTCAACAAAAGAATGTCTCAGGCGGGTAGGTACATGGGCTAAGGTGGAATGATCGTAATATATAACATCCGGTTCCTTGAGATGGTCGGGTATATCTTCAACCTCTCCCCTCTGCCAGCTTTCAAGGTGAAATATCTTTAAAGGATTAAATATTGCTATCCAGCAATTTGATTCAATGAATCTATCCTTCATGCTTATCTGGACCTTTCGTCATAGATCGGTATAATCTTTTTATTTTCTCTTGTTTTTCTCCTTTTATAGGTTTCCATCTATATGCTACCGCTCCTTCCCTTGCCATCTTATTCATAAGAACAAAGGCTATGGCTAAGGATAGTAGAAGAATGGAGAATCCTGCTATGTGAAGGAAATCAAACTTTTGACTGAATAGGGATATGATTATTTCCCTCAATACAAATATAATGCCCGCTTCAATCATCTGTCTTTTTCTTAATCTCTGATACTCAATAACATCAAGGAACATCCTGAACAGTTCAACGAGAACAAAGAAGTTAAGCACATTTATTATCAGGTATTTGAAGGCTTCCTTATCCCTGTGGGTTAGTTCTTCTGTAAAATGGGTTATAAAATAGCGGAGATCAAAGATAATGATTATAACTGCCATTATAAGAGTGAAAATTATTATGGGGATAGTCAGCATTACGAGGAGACTGACAAATTTGTTGTAAAAATTTATAACCTTTTTGATAAAAGAGGGGGAAAATACATTCATATTGTAAATTTTAGATAAAATATTGGTAAGGTAAAATGATAACGGGCAGGTGATGAAATGGAAAGTACACTTAGGGCAATAGCGGAAGCTATTGAGAGGGAGTCGGTTTTAATCCACAGGGATGCCTTAATTGACGGATACAGGGAGATAATGAAGCTCTCTAAATTCGGAGCCGACATGGTTGTGAGAAAAGCCGCGGAGTACGGCGGAAAAAAGGGAGCTGTTACACTTAAGGAAAGGTACGGTGTTTACACGGACATCTTTGAGGATGCTTTAAGATTCCTCTCCGTTATAGCGGAATCTTCCCGCATGATAGATCTCTTTGAATACAGCATAGGCAGTATGGAGATATACATAGAAGGTTCAATACTTGTTGAGGCTGTCGGTAAAAGCGATAAGCCCGTATGCAGACCCATGGCGTCCTTTTTTAAGGGATTCCTCGGAGAACTGTTGGGAAAGAACATAGAGGTGAAGGAAACAGAATGTCAGGCACAGGGGAAAGAGAGGTGCATCTTTAAGATAGAATTAAAATAATCCTTCCCTTATCCGATAGCTAAGGATAAGGAGGGTATAGTATGTTCAGAGCGTTGTGGACTTCAGCATCCGGAATGACAGCCCAGCAAACAAATCTGGACATTATATCCCACAATATGGCTAATGTAAGCACGGTGGGTTATAAGAAGATGAGACCGACCTTTCAGGAGCTTCTTTATCAAACTGTAAGGGACCCCGGCGCTCCCACATCACCGGTTACGAGGAATCCTTCTGGCTTTCAGATAGGTCTCGGTGTTTACATATCCGACACCTATGGTATATTTACTCAAGGAAACATAACCCAAACGGGTAATCAGCTTGATGTAGCTATTCAGGGGGACGGATTTTTTAAGGTGATACTGCCTGACGGAACCATAGCCTACACAAGGAGCGGTCAATTGAGGATTGATCAGGAAGGTAGAATTGTAAACTCCGAAGGTTATCCCATAGATCCCGAAATTATAATTCCTCAGGATGCTGTTTCCGTAGGTATAGGTCCGGACGGTACAGTAACGGTTATAAGGCAAAACTCAACATACGCTGAAGAGGTAGGAAGAATTGAGCTTGCCCGTTTTATAAATCCGGCGGGTCTGAGAAGGATGGGCAACAACTTGTATCTCCAAACCTATGCTTCCGGCGAACCTATTATAGATTATCCTGGTAATCAGGGTTTGGGAACATTGTTGCAGGGCTATTTGGAGTCATCAAATGTTAATATAGTAGAGGAGATGGTTAATCTTATAATAGCTCAGAGGGCCTATGAGTTTAATTCAAAGGGTATCACTGCAGCGGACGAGATGCTTTCCCAGGCTGCTAATCTGCGTCGTTAGTATATTACTGCTGAGCAATTACGCTTTCGGTAGTGTTGAAGATTTAATAAGATCTGAAGTTAAACGAATTTACGGTGACAAAGTAAGAATAGAAAGCATAAGTGTTTACATACCTCCGGGAACGAGTATTGAGAATCCTGCTGTAAAAATACATCTTAGAGAAGGATACGGAGAGGGTTCCGCAACAATTGTCGTCGGAAAGAGGTTATTAAGGGCTAAGTTAAAAGTCTCTTGGAAGATCAAGGTTCCTGTGGCGGTAACGGACATTGAGAGGGGAGAAGCAATATCGCCCGGCAAATTTAGATGGGAATATAGATATATTGCTAAGAATATAAGGGATATACCTCCCCAGGGTGTTGATCTTTACGACTACGAAGCCATGCGCAGTATAAAAAGCGGGGAGATAATAAGAAAGAGATTTTTGAGGAAAAGATATCTTGTAAGAAAGGGTGACATGGTAAGGCTCTTTTACAAAAGGGGAAGTATTGAGATATCCTATGAGGGCGAAGCACTTGAGAACGGATACAGGGGATCCCTTATAAGGGTGAGGGTTCTGTCTTCGGGCAAGATAATAAAAGGCAAGGTTTTATCCGAAGGTGAGGTGGAAATTAAGTGAAGAAAATAGGTATAACGGGAAATCTCGGGTGCGGTAAATCTACTGTGGGGAAAATGTTTAAAAAATTAGGTGCGATTGTGGTAGATGCGGACGAGATAATAAGGGAGTTTTATGAAAAGAATTCGCCCATTTATGACAAACTTGTTTCTCTTCTTGGTGATAAGGTAGTTAATGAAAGAGGAGATATTGATAGAAAGAGGGTTGCGGATATAGTTTTTGAAAATCCTGAACTTTTAAAAAAGCTTGAGAAGATAACCCATACAGCTTTATACGAAAGACTTGGTGAGATAGAAAAGAATCTGGGGAAAGATGAAATTTTTATGATAGAAGCGAGCCTCATATTTGAGAAAAATACGAGACACATGTACGATAAGGTTATAGTTGTTTATGCACCCTACGATGAATGTAAGAAGAGAGCTGTAGAGAAAGGAATGCCACCCGAAGATTTTGAAAGGAGGATGAGATATCAGATGGATATTGATAAGAAAAGGGAGCTTGCGGATATAGTTATAGACAACAGCGGAGATATAAGTAGCACATGGGAGCAAGTGAAAAAGGTTTATAAAATACTAAAATCTGATCCGTAAAATCCGATATAATATTACGGGGTGATTAGAAGATGATAAACAGGGTAGAGATCGGTAAACTTGTTAACTATGTTGTTAATTTGGAAAAAAGAAAGGGTGTAAAGGGGAGTGAATCGGTTAAAGGCGATAGGGTGGAGATTTCAAGTGTTGCAAAGGAAGCATCAAAGGTTGATTATGATGATATAAAGTTAAAGGTAGAGAGGATTAAAAGGGAAATAGAAAACGGTACCTATGAGGTTTCCCCGGATAAAATAGTCTCTGGCATATACAAGTTCATGGGTATTGAATAATACAACTTTCCTAACACTCCACCCTGATGGATTGGATCCTTAAAAGGCTTGAGCTAATAAAAAGCGAAGATCTTTACAGAGAAAGAATAGTTTCTGATAACCTCATCAATTTGTGTTCAAACGATTATTTGGGTTTAGGAAAAAACAGAGATGTTATAAGGGCATGTGTTGATGCTTGTTGGGATCTTGGTGTAGGATCGGGGGCTTCTCAGCTTGTGTCTGGATATACATCATGGCATAAAAAACTTGAAGACAAATTAAAGGAATTTAAAGGAACTGAAGGATGCGTACTTTTCGGTTCGGGCTATCTTGCCAATATAGGGGCAATACCCGTACTTGCGGAGGAGGGTGATCTTATTCTGAGTGATGAGCTGAATCACGCTTCAATAATAGACGGGTGTAAACTTTCTAAGGCTGAGGTACGCATATTCAAACACAGAGATTACGAGGATCTATACGATCAGCTAAAGGAAATGAGGAGCCGTTATAGGAAGGTACTCATAGTTACAGACAGTGTTTTCAGTATGGAAGGGGATGTGGCAGATATATCCGCCCTGCAAAGTATATGCGAAGAATTTGATTGTATGCTTTACATAGATGATGCTCACTCTACGGGTGTGCTCGGTAAGGGAAAAGGCTCACTGCAGGAGTTCGGGGTTGAGTGGAAGGAAAATATAATTGTGATGGGAACCTTATCAAAGGCTGTTGGTTCCTACGGTGCCTTTATCTGCGGATCTTCCGCACTTGTAGAGTACATTGTAAATAGGGTCAGGAGTTTGATATTTTCAACATCCATTCCTCCACATCTTTGTGCATCAGCAATTAAAGCATTGGAAATTATTGAAAAGGATGTAACTCTTATAGAGGAATTAAAAATAAGATCCGAGGAAACCTATGTTTTTTTAAAAGAAAAAGGGGTGGATGTTTTATGGAACGGCACACCCATATTGCCGATTATTATAGGAGAGGAGGAAAAGGCTCTGAAGATTTCAGAAAAACTTCTTTCCGAGGGCATACTTTTGAGGGCTATAAGATATCCTGCTGTACCTAAGGGAAAAGCACGGCTGAGACTCACCGTATCTCTCCTGTATAGGAGGGATGAGTGGTTCGGATATATTGATATTGTTGTTAATACTTTAAAAAATTTAAAAGGGTAGTAAAATTTATCTTATCGTAGAAAGGGACGGAGATGGGAAAAGTTCTTATTGTTTGCCTTTCGGTGGTTGCCTTGGCTTTCTCCGTGAAGATAAAACCAGAGGTAATTGAGCAGAGGAAATCACCTAAGTACAAGGAAAACCTTATTCCTATCAGAAAGGATCTTAACAGAAAGGCAAAAAGGAAGGTTGTAAGGTACGACGGAAAAATAGGGCTCCCTTCTAAAAGGGGAGTTCCTGCGGTGGGTAAAGCTTTGGGTGTTAGCATTTACACGGATGACATGTACTGTGAAAAAGGGGTGTGTATTATTGCGGTTGTTCTTGAAGGCGGAAAGGGGGGAAGAGTTCACTTTTCGGAGTTTAACTTAAAGAAGGGGGAGCGTGTTGTTGTAAGATCACCAGAAGGTGATGTTATTTACGAATACAGAGGTACAGGTCCCCACGGGCGGGGTGATTTTTGGAGCGGTATAGTACCTTACGATACACTGTATGTTGAATACTATTTCATAGGTAAATATCCTCGGAGGAGCTTTAAAATAGACAAGGTCACATACCTGTGGGATTTTCCTGTTCGTAAAAGGCAACCGCCCGACCCTATAGGTAAGCCTCCCTGTAATGCCAAGGATGCGGTATGTTGCCCTTCGGATGTATGTTTCACACAATTTATGGATGCGGTTGCCCTATACTCCTTCATAGGTAGGGACGGTTATGAGTATTTGTGTACGGGAACTCTTGTTTCAAATTTATCCGCAAATCATGATCCCCTCTTTATTACGGCAAGTCACTGTATAAGTACCCAGAAGGAGGCGGAAACTGCCAACTTTTGGTTTAATTACTATAACTCATCATGTAATCCAACTAATCCAGATGCTGACAGAAGGGCTGTTTATGTGCCTTATGCTACATTATTGGACACCTACGCGGACGGAGATGCGACACTTTTAAGGATAGACGGTAGCCTTCGAATAGACCTTACGAGTTACTTTCTCGCGGGTGTTCTTTTCAACGGTAACATAGTAATAGGTAGTAGTGTTTTCGGATACAGCCATCCCCTCGGTAATCCCCTTATCTACCACGCGGGCGTTATCGGAAATATATGCGAATCCGATTTCCTTATCCCGAGGGTTATAAGATGTAACGGTAGCGGTAACAGTTTTTTGGTAAGGTGGGATGATGGAGGTACTCACGGAGGATCAAGCGGTTCTTGTCTTTTTTATAGACTCGGTAGTGAATGGTACTGTATAGGTATCCTTTCCTTCGGTGAAAGACCGACCGCCCAATGTCCTCCTTTAAAGGATTTCTTCGCAGATGTTTCCGTTTTTTACAATACAAGATCCGCAGTCAGGGAGTATTTTTCTTACGGTTTGGGGGATGATATATATGAGGAAAACGATACCCTTCAAAATCCTACACTTATAAGTCTTAATTGCGGGGATTCCCTTAATATTACGGGATTGATTGTAAAGGATATGGACAAGGATTTTTTTATTTTTGAAGCTCCGAAAGGATGTATTATACAAATAAATGTTAATTTTAAACATATATTCGGAGATATAGATATATACCTGTACGACACTTCCGGTAATAGGCTTGCATCATCAACGGGTACAGGGGACGGCGAAAGTATTAGTTTTACATTTACTTCAAATGATGGCGTTATTTTGGAGGTTGATTTAGTGGATGACACCTTTCAGGAGTATTCTCTTACGGTAAACTCACGCCCGAAGGAAGAGCCTCCTACCTGTAGCGTTACTATAAATAACGGTGCGGAATTTACAAACAATTTAGATGTTAACCTTGCCATTACCGCGAGCGATTCAGTATTCTCAACCGTGAACTTGAGATATGCATTTATGAGGAAGGGAAAGGGTGCACTACTTGGGTTCCCTTCTCTCCGAATGTAGGTTTTACTGTGTCACCGACGGATGGTACTAAGATTATTAATGTTGATATTAGGAACCCTTTGGGGGTTCAATCCTCTTGTAGCGATAGTATAATACTTGACGCCACACCCCCATCCGGCGGTACCTTAAATGCGAGCCTGACGAATGTAACTACCATAACCCTTTCATGGAGCGGTTTCAGTGACAACCTTACAGGTATTTCCGAATACATTCTTGTTTACGATACATCCGCACCTCCGTCAAGTTGTCAAGAAGGCAATCCACTTTACAGGGGTCAGATGAACTCTTATGTTCACGATGGTATATCTCCCGGATATACCTATTACTACAGGTTATGTGCGGTTGACGGAGCAGGTAATATCTCCCCGGGCGTTTCCTCTTATATAACCGTGAATAACGAACCCCCAGTTATAGAAAGCTTTACAGCAAATCCAATGGAGGGATATGCTCCTTTAACTGTAACCTTTTCATGGAGTGTCAGTGACAGAGAAGGAGATAAACTTTCATGTGAGATTGATATAGGTAACAACGGACTTGTTGACTTTTCAATATCTGATTGTACACCCAATACATTTTCCTTCACATTTGACAATCCGGGAACCTATCCCGTTAAACTTATAGTATCGGACAGCGGTGGAAACAGGTCGGAGGCGGTTGTCAGTGTAAATGTTCTTGAAAAGCAAGATGTTAACAAACCTCCTTACATATCATACTTTGATGTCTTTCCTACTCAGGGAGTGGCTCCCTTAAAGATAAGGATAGGCTTCAGTGTAGGAGATCCCGAGGGTGATACGCTGAGCTGTTATATAGATATTGATGGGGACGGAAAGGCGGATTATGAGATACAAAATTGTACTTCCGGTAATTTGACACACGAATATAAGAAGGAGGGGCATTATACCGTGATTCTTACCGTTAAGGATGAAGGAGGTAATTCCGCAAGGGAAGAAGTGTCTGTAACCGTTGTTGATGAGATTCTTACCGATGACACGGAGAATAATATATTCGGTTGTAGCGGTAGTTTGGGCGGTTTAATTTATGTTTTAATTTTCCTGAGCATAGTCTTCTTCAGGAGATTAAAATTAATAAACTAAATGATACTGAGCGATAGGACCTTGAGAAGGCTTATTTCCGCAGGTGAGCTTTTAATAGAACCCTTTAATGAAGAGTGCATTCAATGTTCCTCCATTGATCTTCGGCTTGGTGATGAGATAGGTTTTTATGAGGGAAGCTATATGATAGATATAAAGAAAGATACCTTTAAGATAGAGGTAAGGAAAATAGAGGAAGAGTTTATTATTCTCCCGAGGCAATTCGTACTTGCCACCACCCTTGAATATATAAAATTGCCCGATAATGTGACCGCCTTTGTGGAGGGGAGATCCTCTTTGGGGAGGCTCGGTCTATTTATAGAAAATGCGGGATGGGTTGATGCGGGATTTGAGGGGCAGATAACCCTTGAACTTTTTAATGCAAATAAAAGACCTATTAAGCTTTACAAGGGTATGAGAATATGTCAACTTGTATTTGCAAGATTGGATGGGAAGCCTTCAAGATCCTACAGCGGTAAATATAAGGGGCAGAGGGGAGTTACACCGTCCCGTATATTCATGGATTCCGACATTCATCCATAATCTTTAAAAGCCATAGGCGGACTTCTTCCGTATTTTTGAATATACCGTCAATCTCCACGGGCGGTTTATTTTCACCCACATAGTAAGCTTTTCCTCCCAACCGTTTTATTGTTTTGAAAGCATCAAAATCTGTTGTATCATCCCCCACATATATGGCTTCCAAAGGATTCCAACCCGTCACATTAAAAAGGTTTATAATGCCTTTTCCCTTGTTTGTATCAGAGTATAAAGCCTCATAAACCTTTTTACCTTCAATAATCTTCCTTGGGGGGTACTTATTTACAAATTCATAAAATATCCTTTTTATCCTTTCTACATCCCCTTTAAACCTTCTATAGTGAAGGGCAAAGCCACCTCTCTTATCCTCAATATTTATCCCTTCAAACTGGGATATTTCTTTTTTCAACTCCTCAAGGGGAGGAGGATTATCTATTCTTTCTTCAAATATCTTTATTGAATTCCTGAATATTTCAACACCGTGAGATGTTATAAGGTATATCGTATCCTTTATATCTCCGAATACATTTTTAAAGCTTTTATAATCCCTTCCCGTAACTATGGCTAACTTACAGTTTTCTGAGATATATTCTATGATCCTTTTTGTTTCTGCATCTATCCTTGCAAGTTCTGGCTTTTCTGCTATAGGAACAATGGTCCCGTCGTAATCCAGAAGGAGTATCATGAGGATAAAATTTCTATAAGTTTATCCATTTCCTCTTTTTTCCTTTTCTCCGTGACTGCTACGAGAAGGGTGTTTTCATAATCCGCATACCTCCACAAGGGTACGCCGAAGATAATTCCCTTTTCCTTAGCCTTCCTGTACATGTATTCAGCCTCGGGATGTTTTACAGGAAACTCCCACAGATGTTTACTTTTAAACGGCATCGTAAAGCCCAATCTTTCCAGTTTTTTTCTGAGATAAAAAGCCTTTGAGGTTGACTGAACTGCCACTTCCTTTAGTCCTTCTTTTCCTAAGAGGGTAATGTATAAAAGATTGGCAAAAGCGAGAAGCTGTTGATTTGTACATATATTTGATGTGGCCCTCTCCCTTCTTATATGTTGTTCCCTTGTTTGCAATACTAAGGTGAAAGCCTTATTACCCTCAATATCCTCTCCCAGCCCGCATATCCTTCCCGGCATGTTCCTTATATATTTCCTTTTTGTGGCAAAAAATCCCACACCCGGTCCGCCTAGATTCATAGGAATACCCATTTGTTGTCCTTCTCCTACCACAATATCCACTCCGAAAGAAGATGGGGGTTCAAGGACGGAAAGGGCTATTGGATCCGTTACGACAATAAAAAGTATATCATGTTCCTTTACTACGCTTGCCAGGTCCTTTAATGGTTCAACAAATCCGAGAAAGTTCGGATACTGTAATGCTACCGCTATTGTATCACCTTTTTTCAGCAGATCCGCCAATCTATCAACCGAGGTAGTTCCTTCCTCTGAAAGCTTTATATTTTCCAGTTCAAACTCTTTGTTATATAAATAGGTTTTAACAACACTTATATAGAAAGGGTGGATACCTTCGGATATTAAAACCTTTCTTCCTTTCTTTATACCCGATGCCATAAGTAAAGCTTCCGCCAAGGCTGTTGCTCCGTCATACATGGATGCATTGGCTACATCCATACCGGTAAGTTCCGCTATAACACTCTGATATTCAAACATTATTTGGAGTGTTCCCTGCGAGGCTTCGGATTGATAAGGGGTATAGGCTGTCATGAACTCACCCCGTGATAATAGGTAAGGTATAACGGAGGGTATTATCCTGTCATAAATACCGAATCCTGCAAAATTTATAACCTTTGAATTTAAAGAACCGAGTTGTTCAAATAAATTCCTTATTTCTTCCTCACTTTTTGGTTCATCAAGGTTTGCTTTTGAGAAAAGATTTTTATCAATGTGGGCAAATAGATCATCAAGTTCCTTTATACCGAGTAATGTTAATGCTTCATCAAGCTCCTTCTCCGAATAGGGTATGTACATTTCTCCTTATTTTTCCTCCTCATATCCGAGTTCCTTCTCTGGAATATTTTCAATGGATTCTTCAATTTCCTCCGTTTCTATTTCAACTTCCTGTTCCTCTTCCTCTTTTATTATCTCAGCCAACAGCTCAGCATAGTCTTCTGCGGTCATCAGATCTTCCACCTCCGTAGGATCGGAAAGTTCAAGGATTGCTATCCATCCCGCATCGTAAGGATCTTCGTTTATAAGGGTAGGTTCATCCGTGAGCTGGTTGTTAACCTCTGCAACCGTTCCCGTTAAAGGGCTGTAAACGGGGGCTACATTTTTTACTGATTCAATGTTGGCTACGGTATCACCCGCATCAACCGTTTGCCCCTCTTGGGGTAAGTCTATGTACACTATGTCCCCAAGAAGCCTCTGGGCATAGTCCGTTATACCTATTTGAGCCTTTCCGTTTCTTATATAAGCCCATTCATGGTCTTTTGTATAATATCTGTCTCCCTTAACCAGGTATTTACCTACATATATATCTTCCATCAAGCAACCCTCCGTCGTTTTCAATTATATATTATCGCTCAAGGGCTGACTCTTTTATATCTTCACTCCTTATTTTCCCTGCATTCATATTTATGTCTCTTACTTCAATCCCGAAGGTTTTTCTCAAAAGGTTTACTCCTTCATTTATATCACCATCAACGCATCTTTCAAAGCTTTTAATCAGATAATCTATATCCCTTTTGAGGATGTAAGACATAAAAGCCCAACCGTCCTTAGCCTTTGCCACCGCATTATCACCCGCATTCTTCAGTATATTAACTATATTCTCCTTGCTTAAAACTGCATTTCCGTCTATAAGAAGAACATCATTTGATCTCAATTTTCTGAGTCCTATATAAGCTCCGTAGGAGAAGTTATCCTTTTTGTTATTGACAAAGCACAGGTTCGGGAACAGATCAAAAAATTCAATGAAATTCCCGCTGAGACTTATATAAAGGTTGTCTATACCTACCATCTTTGTGAGAAGATTTATGTTGGAAATCCAAGTTTTATAAAGCTTTTCTTTATTTTCTTTCAGCCTTGAATACAGGACTATGAGGACCTTCATTATAATAATTATTTTAATGGTTTTTGATTTTAAGGAAAGATTAATATTTCATATACCTAAGGATTTAAAGAAATACAGACCCGTATGGTTTCACTGCGCAAGCGTAGGGGAGTTTAATACCGCAAGGGTAATTATTGAAGATTTAAAAAGGGAGGGAATGAAGGTAATTGTTACCTATTTTTCTCAAAGGGCAAAACCTTTTATGGAAAAAAGTGTCAGCGGTATGGTTGATTGGGTGGGAGTTCTGCCCATGGATCTTCCTTTCACCGTAAGTAGGTTCAACAGGCTTGTTAATCCGAGATTGTTGATAGTTGTTGAAAGGGAGTTTTGGCCCTTTTTACTTTTAAAAACTAAAGCCCCCAAAATTCTTATAAATGCTTATGCAAAAGGTAGCTTTATGGAAAGGAAACTCATAAGCAGGTTTGATCATGTAATTGCCAGAACGGAGAGAGACGGAGAGATATTAAGGGAAGGGGGAGCCAAAAGGGTCAGTGTTTGCGGAAATTTGAAGCTCGTTTTTACAACCACGGAAAAATTATCGGATATATCTTTGGAAGGAAAAATTTTTGTGGGTGGGAGCACTCATGAGGGTGAAGAGAAGATATTACTTAAAATATTTGCCGTTTTAAAAAAATCCTTTGATAATTTGAGACTCGTAATAGCTCCACGGCACATTTCCCGCTCAGAGGAAGTTTTGAAGCTCGTTGAAAAATGTGGATTCAAGGTATCCTTAAGGAGTGAAAGAAAGGATGATTGGGATGTTCTTGTGGTTGATACTATGGGGGAGTTGCCCATTTTTTATAAAAAGGCAAAGGTTGCCTTTGTAGGGGGCACCTTTGTTCCCATAGGAGGACACAATATAGGGGAGCCTTGTAGATACGATGTACCCGTCATATACGGTCCTTATGTGAGCAAGATAGAGGATGTGGCTTCTATTCTTGAGAGAGAGGGGTTGGGATACAGGGTTTCGTCCGTGGAGGAAGCTATCGGAATAGTTTCTGAAATCCTCAAGGGTAATATAGAATTTAGAAAGGGTTTTATGAAAACTTTATCCGAGAAGATAAGGGCTTGCTATAAAGGGGTTATATTGGAGTATATTTAACTAAATCCATGCCCTAAGTCCCCTTCCGTAAGGGAAGAGATGCGGGTGTCGCCCTAAGGCGCGTTATGGAGTTGCAGGTGCCTGAGAACTTGGAATCAGGAACAAAATGTGTTCAAATAATTAGATTCCGCAGTTCTCAGGCTCAACCCATGTCTACTACCCCCTATCCCAAGAAGGGACTTGGGGGTTACTTTGAAGAAAAACTCCATGAGCCTCAGCCTCACAGGGTTGCAAAGCTTGATAAAAAGTGTCTTCAGGTTTTCGTAAAAACCAAGTCTCAGGAGCTTAGCTCCCACCCTCAATATGTTCAAAGCTCCTACAAGATCTGCGTGA
>WFWF01000105.1 GCA_015491275.1 Aquificales bacterium
CTGACAACGATCTTACTGACAACGCTTACTTTTGGAAAGGCAGAGCATATTTTGAACTCGGCAATATGGAAAAGGCAAAGGAAGAATTTAAAAAGCTTATTGAGTTGTGTGAAGAAGGAAGATTACCCAATTGTAACAAAGCCCCATCCGCTTATCTTATGCTTGCCAGAATATACAGGATGGAAGGCAATGAAGAGGAAGCCCATAAGGTGTTAAAAGAACTGAGGGAAAAATACCCCACATCTGAAGAGGCGCAAAATATAATTAAGTGAAGTGGAATGGAAAACATAAAGATTCCAAGACATATAGCAATAATAATGGACGGGAACGGCAGATGGGCAAGGGAAAGAGGACTGCCGAGAATAGCTGGACATTATAAGGGTGTAGAAGTTGCGGAAGATATAGCACGATACTGCATAGAAATAGGTGTAAGCTACCTTACCCTCTTTGCCTTTTCTACGGAAAACTGGTACAGACCCAAGGAGGAAGTTGAGTTACTCTTCGGTTTGCTAAAAAAATATCTTACAGATAAAAGGGAAGAGCTTATAGAACTGGGAATATATACAAGATTCATAGGCAGAAGGGACAGGATTGATAAAGATATAGTTACACTCATGGAAGCAATGGAAAGGGATAAACCAAAGGATATTAAGCTTAATCTCATACTCGCCATTGACTACGGAGGGAGGGATGATATAGTAAGGGCTGTTAAAAAGTTGATAAATGAAGGTGCTAAAGAAATAGATGAGATAAGCTTTTCCAAGTTTCTTGATCTCGGTTCCGTCCCAGATCCCGATCTGCTTATAAGAACAGCTGGAGAAAAGAGGATATCTAATTTCCTTCTCTGGAACATTGCATACACTGAGCTTTATTTTACCGATGTATGCTGGCCCGACTTTAACAGGGATATACTTGATGAAGCTATAGAGGATTTTTCTAAAAGAAAGAGAAAATTCGGCAGGATTCTTAATGAGTAGAGAAATTACGGGAATAGCCATAGGTATAGTAACATTAATACTCGCCTTTATAAGTGTCTATACGGTAGCCATAGGAGTACTGATACTCTCTTACTTTATGTCAAGGGAGATTTTTATGACCTTCGGTCTGAGATACGCCCATCTTTTTATACCCATTATAGCAATTGCTACATGGATAAACCCCGCCTTGGGTATATTATTATCCTTCCTCTACTGTTTCTCTTACGGTTACATACGCTGGGATATGGATGTATTTCTGAAGGTTTTTTTTACAAGCATATACGCGGGTGTCCTTCCCACCTATCTTGTTTTTATAAGAGAATCGGGCTTTGATGCACTCTTGCCCCTAATTATAACAGTATGGGCGGTTGATATATCCGCCTACTATGTGGGTAAAACAATCGGCAAAGTACCCTTAGCCCCGAGATTGTCTCCGAAAAAGACCGTTGAAGGGTTAATAGGAGGATTGATATCCGCAGTAATAATATTCCCCCTGATCTCCAATATGGATATAATACAGTCAATGCTTTCCGGACTGATAATAGGAATATCTGCAGTAATAGGAGATCTACTTAAAAGTTTTATAAAAAGACAAGCGGGTATAAAGGATTTTTCAAACATCTTCGGGGAACACGGAGGGTTCGTTGATAGATTTGACTCCCTTGTCTTTACAGGTGCTTTATACTATTGTATTTTGTTATGAGCTTTTTTATAAGGGAAGATCCCCTTACGGGGAAGAAGATAATAATATCATCCCTGAGAAGCAGGAGACCTCAACTTATAAAAGGACTTTCTAAGGAAGAACCTATCCAATGTCCCTTTTGTCCAGGCAATGAAAGTCTTACAGCTGAACCTGTTGATATATGTGAGGAAGAGGGAAAATGGATAGTAAGGGTGGTTCCGAACAAATTTACTGCCATCCAAGGCTTACATGATGTGATTATAGAAGCAAGGGAACATAACGCGGATATTGATACGATTGATCATTTTGAAAGGGTACTTGAAGTTTATCAGAGGAGAATGAAGCACTTTTATAACATAAAGGGCATTAAGTATGTTGCGGTTTTCAGAAACAGAGGAAAGGAAGCGGGAGCATCTATCCAACACCCCCACTCTCAGGTACTCGGTCTTCCCTTCTATCCTGAAAGATACCTCTTGGAAAGAAAAAAATATGAAACATCGGAGAAACATCCCATGAAAAACCTTATAAAAAAAGAAAAAGAAGAAGGTGTAAGACTTATAAAAGAAACGGATAATTTTATCGCCCTGCTTGCCTACGCCCCCACAACTCCCTATGAAACATGGATAATACCAAAAACTGTAACATGTTGTTTCCTTGAAGAAAAGAGGCTTGATGAACTATCATACATCCTTAAGTACATGGTTAAGATATTAAAAGCAGTCTTAGGGGAAAATATGCCCTATAATCTTACCCTTCAGTCGGGAAGCCCGTGGGATAAGGACTACCATTACTACTTCAGAATAATGCCGAGAATTTCTGTTTTCGGCGGTTTTGAAATGGAAACCAATAACATAATAGTTGGAATACTACCTGAAGATGCATCAAAGGAGTTAAAACTAGCAAGATCTAAGGTTGATAGCCTATAGACTCAAGAGCTTCCTTTCTCTGGAGACATGTGGGACATTGACCGCAAGGGGGTAATGTACCCTTGTAGCATGAATAGGTCTTTTCAAAGGGCACACCTAATTCCTTACCAAGTTTGGCTATCTCTTTTTTTGTCATACCGAGGAAAGGCGCGTATATGTGGATCCTTTCCTTCTTCTTAGCTACAAAGGTGGATCCCGCATTTATGGCAGCTTCCGCAGAGGCTATAAATTCTGGTCTGCAATCTGGATACGGAACATCCAACGCATGAACACCTATACCTATATAGTTGATCTCAAGTATATCCGCAAATATGGAAGCTATTGAAAGAAAGTTTATATTTCTCATTGGCACCGTTGTAATAGGGGGCTCTTCCGTATATTCACCCGGCGGAATATCTATTTCCTCATTTAAAAGGGCTGATTCCCTTACCGCACTGTAAACGGGAATATCCACCACTATGTGATCCTTCACACCAGCAATCTTTGCAATTTCCTTTGCATAAGTAATCTCAACACTGTGTCTCTGCCCGTAATTAAAGGAAATAGCATACACCTCTGGAAATTCCCTCTTAACATACCATAAGAGGGTTGCACTATCCATCCCCCCTGAAAGTAAGACGATTATATTTTTTTTCTCCATCAAAAATAATATTTTATTATAAAAATATGGAATTAAGAGAAACAGATCTGCCCGGTATAGGTAAAAAATACGATCTTGTACTTGAAAGTGGTAAAGAAGTGGCTATAATCATCTACAGTACGGGTAAAAGGGAAATATATCTCATGGAAGACGAGGAACCCTTATGTACAATTGAACTTTCCGATGAAGAATCAAGGGAAATAGGTTTTTTGCTTGCGGGTGCGGTTTATCAGCCCATACCTTCAAGCAAGATGGAACTCATAATGAAGGAAATGGTAATGGAATGGATAAAGGTGGAAGAAGGATCAAATTTTGAAAATAAAACTATCGCGGATCTGCAGGTAAGGAAAAGAACGGGTGCTTCAATTATAGCCATTGTAAGGGGAGAAAAGATAATACCGAGTCCGGATCCATATACAGAAACTATAAAAGCGGGAGATACTCTTGTGGTGGTGGGTACAAGGAATCAAGTCAATCAGGTTATATCCTTTTGTAAGAAATGTAAGGATTAATGGAACATACAATACCCATAGAAATATCCATTCTCTTCATCTTAGTATTTATACTAACCTATACACTCAAAAAAATAGGAATACCCGCAATAATAACCTTCCTCATGGCGGGATTTCTCGGCAAGATCTGGATAGATTCATCCCATATTGACAACCTTTATATATTTAAAGAACTCGGTATTATCCTTTTGTTTTTCTTCATAGGACTTGAATTCTCCTTTGACAGGTTAAAAGGCATGCTAAACACATTTATGCCCGCAATGGTTGATCTTTTATTTAACCTCGCAATACCCTTTATACTTCTTACCCTCTTGGGTTTCGATTACCTTTCCGCCTTCATCATTGCAAGTGTCATTTATCCGTCAAGCACATCCATAGTTGCAAAGCTCCTTGTGGATTACAGAAGACTTGTAAATCCAGAAGCGGAATTACTTCTCGGCATTCTCATATTTGAAGATATAATCGCAATTGTAATACTCACCTTTTTATCCTACCTTTCAAGCGGTTCCGAACCGAGTTTACTTTCCGTGGGATTAAGCCTGCTAAAAATGTCCCTAATACTTATAGGCTTTTTTCTCTTATACAAATTTGTACTCTCAAAATTAACAAACATTATGGACAAGGTCTCAGAAGATGAAAACTTCATATTTTTGGTATTGGGCGTTGTACTTTTATTCGGTTCCTTCTTTAAAATGCAGGGTATCTCAGAAGCCCTCGGAGCGTTCCTTATAGGAGTAGCCATACCCCAAACAAAAATAGCCCATAATATTGAACAGTATCTTTCAAGTCTTAAAGAACTATCAATAGGCATATTCTTTTTCTTTTTCACCTACGATATAGATTTTCAACTACCAGAAAACAAGTTCCTGCTATTGTTACTTATAGTACTAAGCATATTACTTAAAGGTGTATCAACATATATAGGAGCCTATATTTACGGTCTTAAAAGGAAAGCAAGGCTTAGGGCTTCTCTGTCATTTCTTTCAAAGGGTGAATTTTCGGTAATAATATCCGCCCTCAATCCTTTATACAGCGGTATAACCGTGCCACTTATACTCGTAACCGCAATCATAGGTACCCTGCTATTTGCGGTCGCAGGTGATATAGCCAATTTTATTTATCGGAGTAAACAAAGGACCTCATAACTTCCTCAAGTTCTCTCCTCTTCTCCTCAATATCATCATCCTCTTTAACATATATAAGCTCCCCGAATTCTATGGTGCCCCTTGTAAAGGGAAAAGGTATAAGAAATCTGTCCCATGTATTTAATGTTTTAGCCCTTTCAAATCTGACATACATAGGGAGTATAGGACATCCGGTCTTTTGGGCGAGAAAGATTATTCCTTTTCCCACGCTCAAATAAGGTCCCTTCGGGCCGTCAACAGTAAGAGCCATCTTCCCGCCCTTTTTTAGAACCTTTATCAATTTAAGTGCACCGAGTCTCCCACCTTTTGAAGGATCCCCGTCCTCTGTAGAGCCCCTTATGACATTGTAGCCCAAGGATTCAAGAAGGCGGGCGGAAATCTCTCCATCCGGTGACCTGCTTGACAGAACATATATATCCTTATCAACACCGTGAAGGGCAAGTCCCAGTGCATGACCGTGAAGAATGGCATATATCTTCCTGCTGTCATTTTTAAAGTCATAATCCACATCCCATTTTATAGATTTTGACCACCACCTCAGTATCTTACCCGCTATAGGAACAGTACACAGGGCTAATTTATACTCTATATAATTCATTATGTGTTAATATTTTAAGTTAATAACTAACAAGGGAGAGTGGTCATGGAAGAACAGTACATTGCGGTACCTTTCAGCCTGGTAGGTTTTTTTATGACAAACAAGTCAATTGAAGAAAGCATAAGGAGTGACATAACTCCGGAGGAGATGGAGAGGCTTCAAAACATAATAGCCACACTGCTTTTTAAAGAAGGAGTCAGGGTAGCTGTTTACCCGTCAGTTGTACCCCCGGACCAAGCGGAGGAAGCGGCAAAAGAACTTGAAGATCTAATTTTCGGAGAGGCGGGAGAATGACAAAGGCTGTTATCTGTGGTGCCTTGGGAAGGATGGGCAAAGCAATACTGGAGGTTGCGGAGGAGGATCCGGATGTTGAAATAGTGGCAGGTGTTGAACACCCAGATTGTGTCAGAAGCACAGATCTTGGTGAAGCAACCGGAATATCTTCATATAAGGGTAAGTCACTCACCTCAAGACTTGAAGAAGTTCTTGAATATACAGATGTAGTTGTTGATTTTTCTGGAAACCCCGTATCCGCGGTTGGTCACACAGCCCTTGCCTCAGCGGATGGTAAGGCAGTAGTTATAGGTACGACGGGTTTTTCCGAAAAGGAAATAGAAGAAATTAAGTCTATGGCAAAGCAAGCACCCATCCTACTTTCACCCAATATGAGCTTGGGGGTAAACCTGCTATTTAAGCTTGTTGAAATAGCGTCAAGCGTTCTAAAAGATAAGGATTTTGATATTGAACTTACGGAAATTCATCATAGATTTAAAAAGGATGCACCGAGCGGTACTGCAATGAAACTGCTTGAGATAATAAAAAATTCTACCGGTAGGGAAGATGTTGTTTTAGGAAGGCAAGGTTTAACAAGCAGGCATGAAAAAGAGATAGGTGTTTTCGCTCTCAGGGGAGGAGATGTAGTGGGAGATCATACGGTTTATTTCCTCGGCATGGGTGAAAGAATAGAACTTACCCACAGGGCAACAAGCAGAAAAACTTTTGCAAAAGGTACCGTTGAAGCCATCAAATGGATAAAGGGAAAATCCCCCGGTTTTTACAGTATGTTTGATGTCCTCGGATTATGAGGGAAGCGGATCTTGAAAAACTTGAGTTCTGGAAAATAAAAGAACATCTGAAAAAATTTACAAATTCGGAAGCTACGGAGAAATATATAGATAAGATAAGACCTTTAAAAAACAAAGAGGCGATAAACGAGGAAATTGAACTTTCAAAAACCTTTTTTAACATAGCGGAAAGGATTGAAATTTATAGATTTGAAGACATAGAGGATATTATTGAAAAATCAAAGATACCAGGTGTATTCTTAA
>WFWF01000106.1 GCA_015491275.1 Aquificales bacterium
AAATAATACCAGCACGCTATCTTAATACATCGGATCCTTATGAACTCGCCCAACATGTAATGGAAGATTCGGAACACCCCAGCTTTGCTAAGGAACACAAGAAGGGAGATATCATAGTGGCGGGAAGGAATTTCGGTTCAGGATCTTCAAGGGAACATGCCCCCATAGCCATAAAGTATGCGGGAGTGCCTGTGGTGATAGCCAAATCCTTTGCAAGGATATTTTTCAGAAATGCCATAAACATGGGGCTTCCCATAGTGGAATCTCCTGAAGCGGTGGATAAAATAAACCACGGGGATGAAGTTGAGGTTGATCTTGAAGGTGGCACAATAAAAATACTGAGGACCGGAGAGGTTTATAAAGCTACCAAGTTTCCCAAAGAACTTATGGATATACTTAAAGCGGGCGGACTAATGGAATATGCAAAATCAAGGCTCGGCAGGTAAGTCTGTTTGAGAATATTCATTCCAGGAACCATCATACAGTTTAACTTCATCCTTCACCCTCAGGTAGTATTTCAGTACATAGTAGGTAGCAGCGGACATTAGCCCTTGCCCGCAGTAAAGTATCACCTTCTTCCCTTTGCCTACATTCAAATTTTCATAAAATAAAGCTATTTCATCCTTAGGTCTCAATAAGTAGTACTTAAGACCGTTTTTACCTTCCACCTCCTCAAAATCCTGACGCCAGAATCTGTTAACCGCACCCTTTATGTGTCCCAGCCGTTTCCAGAATCCTCTTTCTCCTTTATAAAGCTCGGGAGGTCTCGCATCAAGAAAGATGTATTCTTTGCTTTCCAAGGCTTTTTTGACTTCCTCAATATCAGCCCTTATACCTTCCCTTACTTCATAATCGCCGTAATCCTTTTTAGGAATAACCGACGGGTATTCCTTTGTTATTGGGAAACCTTCAGACACATACCTGTTATACCCCCCTTCAAGTACATAGATCTCCGGATGACCTATAAGATCAAGCCCCCATGCTAAATAAAAGGATATAAAAGTCCCTTTGTCATCGTAGAGAACAACCTTAGTGTTTCTGTCTATACCGAGATTCTTCAATTTTTCCACAAACAACTTAGGATCAATGAAAAAGGCAGGTATCCCCTTCTTAGGGAAACGGAAAGCCTCAACATTAACCCACTGAGCCTTAGGTATATGCCCCTTCCAGTAATCCTTTATACTCTTCCTTAAGTCAATAACTACGGTATTTTTATCCTTAGTCAAATCATTTAGTTGAGCTGGAGTTATAAGCCTTATATCACCGAAGGTTAAAGAAATATAAAGAATTGTAAAAATTAGCAAGATTATCATAGGTTAATATTATATAGAAGGTGAAGGCTTGCCTATATAAAAACCTTGAGCATAATCAAAGTTTGCTGCTTTAACCGCTTCAAAGATTTGTCTTGTTTCAACATGTTCAGCAATAGTTTTTATACCTGCTTCCTTTGCAAGTAGAACTATACCGTGAACAAAAGCCCTGTCCATTCTACTTCTGACCATACCTTTAACAAATTCACCTTCAACCTTTAAAAAATGTATGGGTATCTTTCTCAAATAATAGTAGGACGAATAACCTGACCCGAAATCATCTATAGCGAATCTGAATCCCGCATTTATAAGGCGTGTTATAAACTTTATAAGCAGGTCCTCCGTCTTTACCGCCTGTCGCTCCGTTATCTCAAAAACTATCATTGCAGGATCTATATCGTATTTAACAGCGAGTTTTTCCATATCAAGGACAAAATCTTCAAGTATTAGTGCCCTTGATGACATATTAAGGAAGAAGTATTTAAGCTCTGGATGTTTTTCCTTTATATGGGATATCTTCTCAAAAGTTTTTTCATATAGAATGGTATCAAGCTTATAAATAGTTCCCATCCTTTCCGCAATATCAATAAACTTACTCGCAGGGATATGTTCATCTCCGAATCTCATAAGTACTTCGTAAGCCTCAACCCTTTCCTCAGAAAGATTCATTATGGGTTGGAAATGAGGGGTTATAAGATCCTTGTTTTCCGTAGCCTTAAGTATAAGATGGCTTACCTCTTTATATCTCTCCATCGCTTTGGCAATGCTTTCATCCATAGGACCGTAAATCCTGTTCTTACCCTGGTCCTTAGCTTGCAACAGCATGTTATCCGCACTTGCCAACAACTCCATAGTTGTCTGACCGTGTTCTGGGAATACAGCTATACCCACTGAAACGGTTGATCTTATATAAACACCTTTGGAAGAAACAACATATATATCCTCTATGGACTTCTTAATCCTTCTTGCTATAAAAAAGGTGGTATCAAGATCAGAATTGGGGAGTATTATTGCAAATTCATCCCCTCCGTACCTTGCTGCTATGTCTTCCTCCCTTATACTTTTCTTCAAAGCAAGGGCAACCTCTTTTAAATACATATCCCCATATATATGACCGTAAGTATCATTAATAAGCTTAAAGTTATCAATATCTATAAAGATCAGCCCGACATTTGTGTTAATTCTTTTCGCCCTCTCAATTTCATGTTCAAGAAACTCACCGAACAGCCTTCTGTTGTATAAACCCGTAAGGGGATCCCTTGTAGCGTAGTATTCAATTTCCTCAATGTACTTATACAAAGCCTTAGATGATCCTATAACATTTATAAGGGAAGCAAGCATTGCATTCATAAGAAGATCCTTTATATCCTTATATGCCTCACCCTTCTTGACTATTATTCCGAAGAAACCCGCAATCTTGGGCTTTTCCAAAATAGCAACTCTCGTATATATTTCAACATCATGTAAGCCCGCAAAATCAAGGGAGCCACCTTCCGCCTCACCTATGTTATGGGATATACTTGCACTGTCAATCTTACCCGATGCAAACATGGAAAGGCTTGAAAGTTTTTCTTTTATGAAATTCTCCGTTACATATTGAGCCCTTACGGAAGGTTTAGCCCTCCAGAATATGTCTATATTTATACTTTCATCTTCAAGAAAAGCACAAAAAACCGCATGAGTTTCTACTACAGCATTCATTTTGAAAAGCAGGTCCCTTACATAGGTTCTCCATTCCTTGATTATCTCCGAGGTGATTACAAACCTTTCCAGCAGTTTTATTTCAAATTCAAGTATGTCCCTGTCTATGGCCACACTTTTCAGTTTAGTAACGAGAGTGTTTATTTCCTGGAATATATCCTCAATCTCTTTAAATGGAATGTTTCCCTTTTTTATCTCTATATGTCTCAAATCACTGATTCTGTTTATGCTTTTTACATTATTTCTAAGTGCTTCCACCGATGAATGTATTCTCCTACTAACCACAGAACCTATAACAAAGGCTCCCACAAGGGGTATCGGAGATAGGAACATAAAAAACATAAGCAATCTCTGTCTCAAACTTTTTAGGGCAGGACCCATATCATGCTTAACTTCAAGAACACAGAAGATATCACCGACTTTTGCATTAACATGGCATTTTAAACACTCCCTTTTCCCTATAATGGGATAGGTATAGATAAAAGTATCACCCTTTCTTACATACATTGGTTTTTTTGTTTTAAATGTCTCTATAACCTCTCTTGATTTTTCGGGTTCGGGTACCTCACCGAAAAGCTCCTTTACTATTTCCCCCCTGTATATACCCAGTTCGTAGGGCGTATCCTTATAGGAACTACTTAGAGACTTTAAAAACTCAAGAACTTCTTCTCTCGTCCAGCCTCTTTTCATAATTTGGTACATATTGTTAAACGTTTCCTTAGCTAAAGCCTTAGAAATCTTTACCGCTCTGTCTTCAATAATTGAATCAAAAATAAAAAAACTAACACCATATATTAATATAAGTAAAATTAGCACTGATACGGACAGAGAAAGTATAAGAAAGCTTTTTATGTTCATCCCTAATTTCCATCGGATTTAAGCATCACCCTTTTAATAATATAGCTTTGTAGTATATTTAAAATATTATTAAGGGTCCAATAAAATACTAAACCCGAGGGAAAAGAAGCGAAAAGAAAAGTAAAAGCAACAGCGGAAAGATACATAATCAAATTTTGCCTGCTGTCCGGATTGGGATTAAGTTTCTGCTGAAGTATCATTGAACCGCCCATAAGCACGGGCAGTATATAGAAGGGATCCTTATCCGCAAGACTTGAAACCCATAAGAACCTTTCTAATTTCAGATCCACCGTAATTATGAGTACCTTATAAAGTGCGAAAAATATAGGGATTTGAAGCAATATAGGTAAACATCCCGATGCGGGGTTAAACCCTGCTTCCTTGTAAAGTTTAAGCATTTCCTCCTGCATCTTTACAGGATCCTTTTTATATTTATTCCTTATCTCCTCAACCTTAGGTGCAAGCTTGGACATTTTCATCATAGCAATCGTACTTTTGTATCCCAAAGGAAACATGAGTATTCTAACTATCAAGGTAAGCACTATTATTGAGAATGTCCAACTACCAGTTTTTTCATAAACCCAGTAAAGCATGTAAAATATGGGTTTAACAATTATCTTAAGGGTACCAAAATCAATAGCCTCGGTCAATTCCGTATCTCTAAAACGGGCATATTCCTTAGCACCAGCGTAAAATTTAATAGGTTCACTGTAAGATACAAATGTGAATGTAAAGCTGTCCTCGCCTCTTGTTACTTTTTTAATAACAACACTATCTATCCTTCCTTCAAATCCTTTAAAGAAATATCTACTTTCCTCGCCGGCAAATAATATATCCCCTGTAAACAGATCCTCATCAACTATATCATCCACATTAATCCTTAAAACATCTGAACCTATCTTCAAAACAGGACCAGCATGGGTGTAAAAAGATGGCTCTTCAGGATAAGTTCCCACATTAATAAAAATCTTCCTATCTATACCATCTACATCTATTTTAACTTTCATAAAATTCTCTTCTACTTCAATAATCTTTTTAACAGTTATATTTCCCGCAGATGCTTCCATAACTATTCCATTACCCTCCGCGGACATCCTATATTCTGCGGTGTTAAGAATAGTATCAATTTCCTTGTTTCCCGTTATCAGCTCAAGGGGTAAAAGGTTCAACTCCCTCTCTCTCTCTGTTATTAGATCCGTACCGTATTTTTTATCTATTAATTTATATATCCTGCCTCCCTGCCTCACAAATTCAATATAAAAATTATCAGACTCATAATGAAATAATGACTTCTCTTTCAGTTTAGATTTCTCTGGAAGAATTATCTTACTTATCTTTACCTCTTCTTTTTTTTGTACCTTATCACGCTTGTTTACTTCCTCTTTGGGTATAAAGAAATAGGCTATAAACTGGTAAGATATGATAAAAAAGATCATAAAAACAAGAAACAACAAGAGTCTTTTTGGATCCAGTTCTCTCCCTTCCATCAGGGATAGTCAATACCTCCCTTACCAAAGGGACTACATCTTAAAATTCTGTACAAAGCTTTAATACTTCCCCTCAATACACCGTACTTCTCCAAGGACAGTATAGCGTATTCAGAACATGTAGGGT
>WFWF01000107.1 GCA_015491275.1 Aquificales bacterium
AAATTATATGCTGACGATGATAGTATTATGGAGGGAGCTGTAATGAGAACCGCAATTTTGTGTTTGCTATTGCTCTTTTCCCTGATAGTGTTCGGAAAGGGATACAATTTCAGGGTAACCCAAGGGATTGATGAAGCACAGAAAGCTGTCAAAAAAGCTTACGACATTGAAGCTGATGAAAAGGCTCCTTACCTTTATTCTAAGGCACGATCCTATAAGCTTATATCCGCGGAGCTTGCCGCGGAAGTAGATGATATAGGCTCCAAGATATTCGCCATAAGGACCATGAACCTTGCCTCCCTTGCCATAAGCGCTGTTTATGAAGGAGAGGAAAAGTTAACACCTATTGATATGAAGAGTCAAGAAGAATTCGGTGAACTTGTAAAGAAGGCGGAAGAGTTAAATGTGGATCTTTACAATCTGACCCAGAGGATAAGTTTCGCCCGCAAAAACAAGGGAGAAAGATGCGCACCCGTGGAACTCGGCAAGGCGGAAGCCTTTTATGATGCCCTCGTATATGAAATAAGTCTTGAGAATCCAAATCCCGCTTTGGTACTCAAATTTTTCAATGAAGCAAACACAGAAAGCCTTAAGGCGGAAGGTAAAGTAAAAATAGCTATAGAGAACGGTCTTGAATGCTATACAGGAAAGACTCCGACGGTAAAGGTGCCCGAATCCATTAAGAAAAAGAGGGAAGCAGAGAAGATGGAAATAGAGATAGCACAAAGGGAAATAAAGGTAGAACCTCCTACCCCCGTCAAGGAAGAGGTGAAGAAAAGAGAACCCGTTGAGGAACCTCTTAAAATAACCGCAAGAATTCATTTTGATTTTGATAAGTACAATATAAAGCGCGAATACATACCAATCCTTAACGAGGTTGTAAAAACAATAAAGCAGAACCCATACTTCAGGATAAGAATAGAAGGGTTCACCGATAACATAGGACCGAAAGATTATAATGTTAAACTTGCCCATAAAAGGGCTGAGAGCGTTAAAAGATACCTTGTAAGCAAAGGTGTACCCGAAGACAAGATAGATATTGTGGGCTTCGGTAAAGAAAGATACATAGAAACAAATGATAACCCTATAGGCAGGTTGACCAACAGGAGGGTTGAGTTTATAGTTATAAAAGTACCCCAATCACCTTGATGTCTAAACTTCCATCTTACATTGATCTTTACAGATCGGGTGTGTTAAAGGAGAGGGCGGATAAAGCCCTCTCCATGCTTGAAGAATGCAGGGTATGTCCGCATAACTGCGGTGTTAACAGACTTAAGGATGAAAAAGGAAAGTGCAAAACAGGCAGGTATGCTATAGTTTCTTCTTTCTTTCCCCACTTGGGAGAGGAGTTTCCCATAAGGGGTTTTAAGGGAAGCGGAACCATATTTTTCTCCTACTGTAATATGAAGTGTGTTTACTGTCAAAACTATACAATAAGCCAGTTAGGAGAGGGTGAAGAAAAGTCCCCGGAAGAGTTGGCACATATTATGCTTTATCTCCAAGAGGCGGGTTGTCACAACATAAATCTTGTTACACCCTCTCATGTTGTACCCCAAATTCTTGAAGCACTACTGATCGCGGTGGAAAAAGGGTTAAAAATACCCATAGTTTATAATACATCTTCTTATGATTCCCTTGAAACCCTTAAACTACTTGAAGGAATAGTTGACATATACCTTGCGGATTTTAAATATTGGAAAGAGAAGGATGCAGAAACATATTCAAAGGTAAAGGACTATCCGTCCGTTGCAAAGAAGGCTATAAGAGAGATGTACAGGCAGGTGGGTGATCTAAAAACGGATGAAAGGGGTATAGCCTATAAAGGTCTTCTCATAAGGCATCTTATACTTCCCGAAATGAATGAATCAACGGAAAAAATACTTGATTTCCTTAAAGATCTATCCCCCAACACCGCGGTTAATATAATGGATCAGTACAGGCCCTTCTACAAGGCATACAAATATAAGGAGATAAACAGAAGAATAAGATATGATGAATACCAAAGGGCTATTCTAACAGCAAAGAAGAAAGGGCTTACCCTTATCTCATAATCAACAT
>WFWF01000108.1 GCA_015491275.1 Aquificales bacterium
TGTCTCAGGAATGTTCTTCTTTCCACTCATTTGCCTTCCTCCTTTTTACACAAATTCTGGCACAGTCCCTATTAGCATCTTGCTGGGGGTTAGAATAGATAGTTAGGTATGGGGGATAGAAAGGAAGAGGAGATAATTCGGGAGCTTGAGAAGAAGCTGTGGAGTGCGGCGGACAAGCTTAGAAAGAAGGTTGAGGTTCATGACTACAAATACGTAGTTCTCGGTCTTATATTCCTGCGCTACATATCCTACGCCTTTGACCAGAGGAAAGAGGAGTTAAAGAAAGAGCTATCCGACCCACAGAGCAGATACTATATTAAGGACCCCAAAGAGAGAGCGGAAGCTCTGAAAGATGAAGACTTCTACCTTGAAGAGGGTATCCTGTACGTTCCAGAACAAGCCCATTGGGAGTATATGAGGAAGAACGCCCACAGAGAGAACATAGGTGAGCTTATAAACCGAGCCATAGACTTTCTGGAGGATAAGTATCCTGAAAAGCTAAAGGACGTCATACCCAAGATTTATACAGACCCAAAGATAAACCTTTCCCACGAGGATTTAGCTTACTTAATAGACCTATTTACGGATATCAGGTTCGGAGACGGGCACAAGGCGAGGGATTTATTCGGTGAGGTTTATGAATACTTCCTCGGTAAGTTCGCAGAGGTTGAGGGGAAGAAGGGAGGGGAATTTTACACCCCGAGGTCTCTTACAAGGCTCGTGGTTAAGATACTTGATGTCAAATGCGGTTCAATCCTTGACCCTGCCTGCGGTAGCGGTGGCTTTTTTGTTTCGGCTCTAAAGAAGATTGAGGAAGAAGGGCTTGACAGATACTGCCTTGAGATACACGGACAGGAAGCAAAAACTCTTCCTTGGAAGCTATGTAAGATGAACCTTGCCATAAGAGGGGTTACGGGAGATATAAGACTCGGAGATACCTACCACGATGATAAATTCATAAACGAGAGGTTTGATTACGTTGTAGCAAATCCACCCTTCAACGACAGCAGGTGGGGAGCGGATAGGGTAAACCCAAACGACCCGAGATTTCCTTACGGAATACCACCGGACAACAACGGGAACTTCGCATGGATACAGATATTCCTCTATCACCTGAAACCGAACGGTAAGGCGGGGTTTGTGATGGCTAACGGTGCCCTGTCAGTAGGTGGAACGGAAGGAGAGATAAGGAAGAAGATTATTGAAGAAGACCTCGTTTACGGAATTGTAGCCTGCCCTCCCAAACTCTTTAAGAACGTTCAGCTTCCCGTTTCCCTTTGGTTTTGCAGGAAAGGTAAGCCAGAGCACATGAAAGGTAAGGTTCTATTCGTTTATGCTAAAAATCTCTATAAGCCAATCTCAAGAAGTCAGGTAACCTTTACAGAAGAGCACATAGAAAAGATAACCGAAAAGTTCAGACTCTTTGAGAAAGGAGCGAGCGAAGAGGAAATAAACGAGGTGGGGTTCGCAAAAGTGGCAACCCTTGATGAGATAAGGGAGAAGGGATACGTTCTGACGCCTGGAAGATACGTAGGGATAAAACTTGACGAGGACGACACCTCTTTTGAGGAAAAAATGAGGGAATACTCAAGGGAGCTTTCAGAGCTTTTGAAGAAAGAGGAAGAGCTCACAGATAAAGTTAAAGAGGTCTTCAAGGCTCTTGGTTTTGAGATATGAGGGAGAACTTTAAAAGAAAAGCCCTTGAGAGGCTGGAAACTGCCAAATGGTGTATGAATGGAGGCTTTATCACATCCTGTGTTTCTAACCTTTACTTTGCTTACTTTAATTTCTTCCAGTATGCGGTGGGAGAACCACCGAGGAAAAGGTGGCAACACATAGGAATTGCCAAGGCTTTTGTGCACAAGGCATACAGGGAAAGTAGGGTGCCGGTAGAGCTTATAAGCAAATTGAAGGGCTCTTACGACAAGCTCTATGCATTGAGGAGAAAGGCGGATTACACCGATGAGCTTATAACCGAGAGAGTAACTCCCGAACTGGAAGAGTATATTAATTCACTACAGGAGGCTTTAGGTTATGTTAGTTAAAGGCGATGTGGTAAAAGACATTATAGAGTCGGTTAAATCCTTACCCTTTGTGGAAGAGGTTTATTTGATAACACCTAAGGAAGGGGCAGACCTGGGACTCAGGGTCAAGGTTAAAGAAAGCACCGCAGAGCAAACTATCGAGCTTGTAGATGCCATAAACAAAGTAGCCATGGCAAGCGACAACCCCGAAGATTGGGTTTTCGTTTACTGGGAGTGGGAGGAGGAGAAGAAGTAATATTTATTAAGATGCCTGTAAGGTTCAGATGGGAGAGGGACTTTAGGGATACGGAAATAGGAAGGATACCGAGGGATTGGGAGGTTAGGAGGTTAAGTAACATTTGCAAAATAAGCAGTGGTAAAAGACCAAATATAGTAAACAAGATTTATGGTCAATATGAATTGTGGGGGGCTAATGGCTTGATGGGTTTTACAAATGATTTCATGCGAACAGGGGAGATTATAATAACTGGAAGGGTTGGGACACTTGGAAATGTTTTTTATATACCTAAAAACCAAAAGATTTGGGTTTCAGACAATGCTCTGATATTAAACTTCACTGATAAAGTGGTTTCACGCTTCTTATACTACCATTTACAAACACGGAAAGAAGATATAGAAAATTTAAATGTAGGTTCTACACAACCTTTACTTACCCAAAGAGAACTAAAAACTTTAAATATTCCTCTTCCCCCATCCCCCGAACAATCCCGCATCGCCACGGTTCTTTCATGGTTTGACGAGCTTATAGATGTAAAGAAGAAGCAGAACGAAATCTTAGAGAAGACCGCAATGGCTATGTTCAAAAGCTGGTTCATAGACTTTGAGCCTTTTAAAGATGAAGAGTTCATTTACAGCGAAGAACTGGGAAGGGAGATACCCAAAGGGTGGGAGGTGAAGAGGTTAGGGAATATAACAAAAATTAAGTATGGAAAAGGACTTCCTAAAGAAAAAAGGAAGCTTGGAAATTACCCTGTTGTAGGGTCAAGTGGAATAGATGGACATCATAAAGAATTTTTGACTAAAGCTCCAGCAGTAGTGATTGGTAGGAAAGGAAATGTCGGAAGCGTATATTTAATAATGGAGCCTTGCTATCCGATAGATACTGTTTTCTATATTCCTCCAGAAATATCGGAAGATTTAATCATATACACATATCACTTCTTAAAATCCTATCCTTTAGAAGATTTAGCCAGTTCTGATACCGCAGTTCCTGGGTTAAATTTAAGTATTCTAAATTCATTAAATATCCTTCTTCCCCCCTCTCCCATCCTCCAAAAATTCCACTCCCTCGTCCAGCCCCTCTTTGAAAAAATCATCAACAACCAGAAAGAGATTATGATATTAAAGAAGGTGAGGGATACACTCCTTCCGCTTTTGGTGTTCGGAAAGTTGAGGGTGGAGGAGGTTTAATTATTAAAAACTTTGGAATAAAAAATCTCAATCTTTTCCTCAAATGTTTTTAGAGGCATTACAGCATGAAAAAAAGCCGGACATTTCTTTTCAGATAGGTTTACAATTTCTATCCATTTTAAAAGGTTTTGCTTTTGAATTTCACTTAAATTTACAGAAGCTATACTTTTTCTGTCAGTATTTAGAATAAAATCAAATAACTTGCCCGCAAATCCAACAATTACATCTGAAAGCTGAATGAATATATTTTTACTTGAATCTTGAAATTCATAATTATTCAAAGGAAAAGTTCCCTGAAAATCTTTAATTATTGTCCTTTCTGCATCAAAAATATGATGTGAATTTCTAAATAGATTTACATTTCGCATATAGAAAATAGAAAAGTTATCTAAAAGTATATATGATTCGTTATCTGTTATAAAAGGAGCCTCTTTTGGTTTATAA
>WFWF01000109.1 GCA_015491275.1 Aquificales bacterium
CTGTAACCTATCTCATAAATCTCATCCATCTTACCCACATCTAAGTAAGAGTAACCCCTTAAATCCGGTTCTATAACGATATCACACATCTCCTTACTTTTGTTAACATTAGATCGCACTGCAAGCAAAAAGCTCCTTATTAGTATACTTATTACATTCGTAGGTTCTCTTTCAAAATATAAAGGATTTACCTCAACACCTACCTTTATATTTTTCTTTCCTATCAGAGGTTTTACAGGCAGGTTATCCGTTATACCGCCGTCAACAAGCAGGTATTTATTGTAAGCAACCGGTTCAAATATACCCGGCAAGGCACAACTCCCCAGAAGGATAGGTACAAGATCACCCTTACTGAAATACAAGGTCTCCCCGCTCCTTATATCCAAGCTACATACATAAACCCTTTTGGGGAGGTCCTCCAGTTTTTCAAAATCTATAAGTTCCCTCAGCTTTCTTTCCGCCTTTCTGAAAGATACAAAGCCGAGACCGGGTATCTTTGGCCTCAAAAGGGTAAACCAGTTTACTTCTTTAAGTAAACCCATCATTTCCTCAGGTTTGTAACCAGCGGAGTAGAATATGCCCACTATGGCTCCTGCACTTACACAGCTTATAACATCAACATCTATGCCTAAATCTTCAAGTGCCTTCAGAACGCCTATGTGGGCTATCCCCCTTGCTGCACCACCGGAAAGTATCAGATCAACTTTCATTACCACAAGTCCTCAATAGAACAACACATTGGCACATAACACCTTCAACAACTATACCTTCGGGTCTTTTACCTTTCAAGGATATAAGGGAAGAATCTATCCCCATAATGTTCCCTATACTCTCTTTTATCCTGTCCTTGTAAGGTGAGATCTTCGGCTCATCCGCAATGATAACACAATCAATGTTACACACTTCATAACCCTTTTCTTCCATCTTCCTTAAGGCTTCCCTCAGAAAAGTGGAAGACCTTTCCCCTTTCCATCTATCATCCTTATCGCTGAAGATCTCTCCTATATCCTTTTCACCTATTGCTCCGAGTATTGCATCCGTAATTGCATGAAGTATAACATCACCGTCCGAGTGGCCTGCAAGTCCCTTAGGAAAATCTATCCTGACACCTCCAAGGTAAAGGGGCTTGTTATCATCAAACGGATGGGAATCTGTTCCAAGTCCTACTCTATACATACTACTTTGTCCTATATTTTATTATCCCATGAGGATAGCGGTAGGAATGAGCGGAGGTGTTGACAGCAGTGTTTCTGCTCTCTTGCTAAAGGAACAGGGGCACAATGTAATAGGGGTTACCCTCAGATTCCACAAAGAGGAAGTATGCGAGGGTATTAATGTATGCTGTTCACCTCAGGATGTAAGGGATGCGGTAAGGGTATCCGAGATATTGGGTATTCCCCATATAACCCTCAGCTGGGAAGATATATTCGGAGAAAGGGTTATAAACTACTTTATAAGCGAATCTTTAAAGGGTAAAACACCAAACGCATGTGCTATATGCAACAGGGATGTTAAAACAGCTTTCCTTGCTCTTTATCTCAATAAAGTGGCGGATATAGATAGATTGGCAACCGGCCATTATATACTAAAAGAAGAGACAAAGGAGTACGGAACTGTGTTAAAAAGACCGAAGGATAGAAAGAAAGATCAAACCTACTTTATGGCTCTTATACCTTCAGCAATAGTTCTCATGCTTGAATTTCCCTTGGGTAATATAACAAAAGAGGAGGTAAGGAAAATAGCGGAAGATTATAAGCTTCCCGTATCAGATAAACGGGAATCCCAAGAGCTGTGTTTTCTTATGGGGAAGAGCCCGGGGAAGTTCTTAGAAGAAAAGGTGGGAAACAGAAAAGGTAAGATTGTTCATATATCAGGTAAAACATTAGGTGAACACAGGGGTTTGTTCCACTACACCATAGGACAGAGAAGGGGATTAGGAATCTCATGGAAGGCTCCCCTTTATGTGGTTGATATTGATCCGGAAACCAACACTCTATTTGTTGCTGAGGAGGAGTTTCTTTACGGTAACAGACTATTTGTAAAGGATATAAACTTTATCGTACCTATGGGAAAATGGAAGAATGTTCAAGCCCAGATAAGATACAGAAGCAAGCCTGCTCCGGTTATTGATATAAAGGAAAAGGATGAAGGCTATGAAGTTATATTCGGAGAGAAGGTAAGGGGTATAACTCCTGGTCAGATAGTTGCCTTCTACGACGGGGATATATTACTGGGGGGAGCTGTAATAGAAAGGGAAGATTATTTAGCTTGATACTTACCCGTTAACCGTGCCTGGGCAAGCACACTTGATTCCATAGCTGACTTTACTTCGTTCCATGTTGCACCTTCACTAAGACCGAGGGTATCCTTGCTCAAAGCGTATAGTTCAAACACATAATTGTGCGGAGGATCATCCGTAGGCGGACACGGTCCAGTGTAACCTATTGTACCGTCATCATTAAGACCTTCCTTTATATTGTTATCCTTACCCGATATTCCTTCAGGCAAACCTTTATAACTTGCGGGGATATCGTAAACAACCCAGTGTATGTAATCACCGCTCTGTGCATCGGGATCATGAACAAATAACACATAACTCTTAGTACCCAAGGGAGGATTTTCCCATGAGAGGGGCGGAGATATATTTTGACCCCCGGGTTCATGGATGCAAGCATATTTGACAGGTATATCACCGCCATCCACGAAAGCAGGACTCCTTAAGACGAAACCTTCATCTTCCTTAGAGGCAACACCACATCCTAATGCAACCAATATAATGGAGATTATAAAAATGCCTGCATATCTCTTCATACTATATTTTTTAATTATATTCATGGGAAAAAGGATCTTCCTCATAGGTTTTATGGGAAGCGGAAAGACAACGGTCGGCAAACTGCTTGCGGAAAAACTCGGATGGAAGTTCGTAGATATTGACGAATTAATTGAAAGAAAAGAAGGAATGAATATAAGGGACATCTTTAAATACAAGGGAGAACCGTACTTTAGAAAACTGGAAAAGGAAACCCTTGAAGAAGTGTTGAATAAGGAAGAGAATGTAATAGTGGCTACCGGTGGTGGATTGGGAGCGGATCCGGAAGCATTGGAATTAATGAAGGAAAACGGCTTCGTAATATGGTTGGATGTGGATTTTGAAGAGTTTAAAAGGAGGTGCTCAAAGGACGGAAACAGGCCCCTTTTAAGGCTCGGTGAAGAGGAATTGAAGGATCTTTTTGATAAAAGAAACTTAGTTTACAGGCAAGCTCACCTCAGAATAGAGGCTTCTGAAAGTTATGGAAATATTCTTGAAAGTATAATGGAAAATCTCCCATGGAGAGAATAATAGTAATAGGTGGAGGATTGGCTGGATCTGAAGCATCCTACAGAATAGCACAGGAAGGTATAAAGGTAATCCTTTATGAAATGAGACCCAAGGTAAAGACACCCGCTCACAAAACAGATATGCTTGCGGAACTCGTATGCAGTAATACCTTGGGAAGTATTGAAACTACAACGGGTGCTGGTCTTTTAAAAGCGGAGATGAAACTTCTTGACTCCCTTGTTTTAAAAGTAGCGGAAGAATCTGCAGTACCCGCGGGCAATGCCCTCGGTGTGGACAGGAATATATTTGCAAGGAAGATAACGGAAATTATTGAGAATCATCCCAACATAGAGGTGGTAAGGGAAGAAGTAAAGGAAATACCGAAGGATGAGATAGTTATAGTAGCTTCTGGTCCTCTTACCTCAGATGCACTATCTGAAAATATAAAGAAGCTTGTGGGTTATGATCATCTTTACTTTTTTGATGCCATATCTCCTATTGTGGAGGCGGACTCCGTTGATTACTCAAAAGGCTTTTGGGGATCAAGATACGGAAAAGGAGGAGATGATTACTTTAACTGTGTTTTAACAGAAGAAGAGTACAAAAAATTTTATGAAGAACTTCTGAAGGCGGAGAAGGTGGAACCGAAAGATTTTGAGAAGGCGGTACATTTTGAAGGATGCCTGCCTGTTGAAGAAATGGCA
>WFWF01000110.1 GCA_015491275.1 Aquificales bacterium
CGTGTCTTATATCCTCAAGGCTCGTGTACTGAAGGGGATCTATTACGGAGAGTTTTTCCGCAAGCACATAATATCCGTTTTCAGCCATCCAGTAGGCAAAGCTGTTTGCGTAGTCAAGAGGTAGGTAATGGAATTCAAATATATTTCTGTAAAGGTGATAGTATATGACATCCTCATGAACATGCCTGAGTGCCTTTAAAAAGGCATGGATAGTATTCGCCTTTATTCCCGTATATTCCGAGGTCCATACTTCCGATTTAAATCTGAATTCGCCCATCTTTAAGTTACCCAGTATTATAAACTATTAGCATTAAATATTTCTTCGGAGGTTAAACAGGATGTTAAAGGAAGGAGATAAAGCTCCCGATTTTTGTCTTAAAGGGATAGATGAAAAAGGAGAAGAGAAAGAATTTTGTCTAAAAGATTTCCTCGGCAAAAAGGTTGTGCTTTACTTTTACCCCAAAGACAACACACCCGGTTGCACCCAGGAAGCCTGTGATTTCAGGGACAATATAGCAAGGGTTAAAGATAAAGGTGCGGTAGTTTTAGGAGTGAGTCCCGATTCCATAAATTCCCACAAGAAATTTTTTGAAAAGTACGGTCTCAACTTCCCGTTGCTGAGTGATCCAGACAAAAAGATAGCGGAATCTTACGGAGCCTATGGTGAGAAAAAAATGTACGGTAAAGTAACTAAGGGCATCATAAGGTCAACCTTTATAATAGATGAGGAAGGCAAGATAAAGAAAGCCTTTTACAATGTCAAAGTAAAGGGACATGTTGATAAGGTTATAGAAAATCTTTGATCCCTCCGCTTCAAAATTATCCAGATTTTTCAAAGAAAAAAGCGGTTAAACCCAATGCGGTAATATGCGATTTATAAATGGCGGAGGTGCCTGATGGGAATATTAGATCCTGCTATAAAACTAATGAACAGTCTCAAATATTCCCAAAAGTTTATTGTAGTTGCCATTGTTTTGCTTGCTCCCCTAACCATAGCGGTTTATTTCTTATTTTCCACAATAAACAGCAAGGTGATTCACTCGGAAAAGAAACTGGAAGGCATAGAGTATGTAAGGGATCTGAAAGATATACTCTACAATGTCCAGAAACACATGGGTATGTCCGTAGCCATACTAATAGGAGACAAGAGCTTTGAAGATGAGATAGTAAAGATAAGAGACAACATTGAAATAAGTATAAAAGATCTTGAGGAAACGGACAGAAAATACGGTCTATTCAAGGGCAGTGATCATATAAAGAGGATAAAAATGTCATGGCAAACTATAAAGGAAAATCTTGATGTCAAATCGGTTAATACTCTATTCAATTTTCACACAGCCATGGGATACATGGTGTTGGATGCTATACGTCACATAGGTAGCTCCTCCTATTTGCTTTTTGAAGATGATGCCAGTATTTACTATATAGCCTATCCTATAATTGAACTTTTACCCGACGCCACGGACTTTCTTTCTCAGCTGAGGGCAAGGGGAAATGTTGTAGCCACAGCTAAGATACTTACAGAAGATTTTAAATATTCATTGACCTACTACTTTGCAAAAACCGAACTTATGATGAGCAAACTTATGGACAGAATAAATGATTACTTTACACTGAAACCGGGAGCAAAAAAGAAATATGAAAATCTTTTTGCAAATTTTGATAAATCAACAAAAGATCTTATAAGCACGGTAAATGACAAAATTCTTTTTTCTGATACCTTAGATATTACACCCCAAGAATACTTTACCAAGGCTACAAAAGCCATAGACGCTGCTTACAGGATATATGATGAATTATTGCCCGACCTTGAAAAGTTGATAAGGGGGAAAATAGACAATCTTAACCTTCAGAAAAATATGGTACTCGGCGTGAGCGGTATTATGTTCTTAACAGCTATATATCTGTTCCTCGGCTTTTATAGATCAACATACGAAACCATAGAAAAGATGGAAAAATCAATGGAAGAACTCTCTAAAGGAAACTGGAAAACAAGGATTGATTACGCGGGCAGGGATGAATTTAAAAAGGTTGCGGAAGCCTTTAATAAGTCCCTTTCCCAACTTGAGGTGATTATGGATGCCATAAAACGTGCAATGGATAGACTATCAAAAGGAGATATTTCTAAAAAGATAACCGTCCAAACCATAGGAACACTCCAGGAGATGATCAATGATATAAACAAGACGCTCAGCGACCTAAGTATATTGGTTAACGATCTCAAAAGGGTTACGGGCAGGTTAAAGGAAACATCTGAGACGGTAGGCAGAGTAGCCCATCAAACGGTTGAAAGCAACACCGCTGTAAACCAAGAAATCCAGAACCTATATACAGCAATAGAGGAAGCAACCCAATCAATCAATTCTATAGCGGAGAGTGTTGTTAACTCGGAAAAGGCGGCAAGAGATGTCCTTGAAACGGTTGTTAAAGGTAAGGAAAACATGGTTAGCGTTACAAATATAATGAACAATCTTAAGGACATAAGTAATCAAATAGGAACAATAACCAACACCATAATGTTTATTTCCGAACAAACCAATTTACTTGCCCTTAATGCTGCCATAGAAGCTGCAAGAGCGGGAGAAGCGGGTAAAGGATTTGCAGTGGTGGCGGAAGAAGTAAAAAATCTTGCGGAAAAGAGTTCAGAATCAGCCCATACAATTTCGGAGATAATTGAAAATGTTAAAACAATTATTGAAGATGCGGTCAAAAAGGTTACCGTTCTTTCGGAAGGTTACGGGAACATTGAAATTAAAAGTAAAGATTCCTTGGATGTTGCAGAAACAATAAATACTTCAATCAATGAGCACAAAAAATCTATGAATGTTATAGAAGAATCCATAATGGGGTTAAGGAAGACCTCAGAAAACACCATAAAATTGGCGGAAGATCTTGATCAGGCTTCAAGGGAACTTCAAAATATAGCAGGTGATATAAGCGAGAAGATGAACAGATTTAAAACTTGAAATTAAGCACTCTTTGCTTCCTCAAGAATTATTTCCGAGAGGTTATTAACAGTGAATACCTTTGATATACCACCCCTTGCGGTAACACCTATCAATCTATCCGCGTAAGAAGCCAATACTTCCTTAAGTGTTACAACTATAAATTGAGTATCCCTTGATTTGTTCCTTATAAGCTCTCCGACCTTCCTTGCATTTGCCTCATCAAGATGAGCATCAACCTCATCAAAGTAATAGAAGGGAGAGGGTTTATACTCTTGAATTGCGAAGATAAGAGCCAAGGCAGCTATCGTCTTTTCTCCGCCCGACATAGATTCCAGATACTTAACATCCTTACCTCTCGGCTTTACCCTGAGATTAATACCACCTGCAAAGGGATCATGTTCGTTTTCTAATTCCATCTCCGCCTTTCCGCCGGGAGATAGAAAAGCATAGATCCTTTTAAGATTTTTATTTATATTATTAAAGGCATCCATAAAGGCATTGAGCTTCTTCTTCTCCACTTCGTCTATAAGCTCTTTTATTGCCCTCTTCTCCTCAAGAAGCTTCTTATATTTATCCTGATACTCGTCGTACCTTGCCTTCTCCTCCTTGTAGTCCTCTTCTGCCTTTAAATTAACATTACCCATAGATTCAAGTTCCCTTTGAAGTTTTTTTGCTTCCTCTTCCAGCCTTGCCATACCTTCTTTTACTTCAACTATCTCTCCTCCGTAACCCAACTCAATAAGCTTTAACTCAATATCCTTCAGTTTCTGTTCAGCCTTTGCTTCCTCCATACCGAGGGTTTGCAACTCCTGTCTTTTTCTATCTTCCTCCGCCTTGAGATGACCGAGCTGAGCCTGAATTTCCCTTATCTCACTTTCAATTCCTTCTTTCTCCTTATAGAGGGCATAAACCTCCGTTTGACTCCTCTTCAGTTCCTCCTCAAGATTTTTTCTGTGTTCTTTTAATTCTCCGATGGCTTCATCATTCTCACTTACGGACCTCTTAGCCTCCTCTATGCTTCCTTTTACACTTTCAAGTTCCTTCAAGAGACTTTGTCTCTTTTCTTTTAACTGTTCATATCTGAATTTTAGGCTTGATACCTCCTCCCTTTTATCATCAAGCCTTTTTCTTATTCTCTCAACTTCCTTCCTCACATCTTCAATACCAGATGAAATAAAGTAGGATGTTATATCCTCCCTTTTGAGCCTGAGATTGTTAAGCTTCTCCTCATCATAAGCTAACTCATCCCTTATCCTTTTATATTCCTTATCAAATCCTTTCATTTCCTCCTCAAGCATTTTTAAATATTCTTCCCCCTTTTTCAATCTTTCCTCTCCTTCTTTTATGCTTGAGGTAATCTCAGCATATTCCTTATCAAGGGTTTCAAGCTTTTTGGTTGTAACCTTTATCATACTTTCCTTAGTAATAAGCTCATCCCTCGCATTTTTAAGCTGATTAAAAATATCCGCCTCTCTTCTTCTGAGAAGTTCCTCATTTTCGGTTAATCTCTGAAGTTTTTCCTCATAAACCCTTACACCCAGATCACCCCTGTTTTCGTAAAAGCCTCCCGTTATAACACCGGTTTTTTCAAATAACTCGCCTTCAAGGGTAACCATCCTGTAATTGCCTATACCTATAAGCTGGGCAACATCAAAACTTTCAACAACAAGTGTATCACCGAAAACAAACTTTATTGCGGGTTCAAACCTGTGTTCATATCTAACGAGATTAACAGCAAAGTCCAGATATCCCCTTTGACGAGGGTATGGAGGCAGTGGTATTGTCCTTATTTTATTCAGAGGTATAAAGGATGCCCTCCCGAGACGGTTCCTTTTTAAAAATTCTATACACCTTCTTGCAACCTCCTCCGACTCAACCACTATATACCTTAGCCTCCCGCCTCCAGCCACCTCAATTGCGGTAAGGTATGCATCATCAACAAGTTCAATGAGATCCCCCGCGTATCCATAAACACCCTCTATTCCTTCAAAGTTAATCCTGCTCTCCTGCGAGAGGGCTATTTTTGATTCAAGGCTTATTTTCTTTTTCATAATCCCTTCAACCTCCCCCCTTATCCTCCCTATTTCGGATTCAAGAAATTCAACCTTCTTTTGAAGGGAAGAAAGATTCCTCGTCTCCGCTTCAATAATCTTCTCATATCTTTCCTTTTCCAAAGATATTTCTCCCAGCCTTCCCTTTACTTTTGCCATATCCTCTTTTATGTTCTCCATTTCCCATACAGCCTTTTCCCTTCTTGTCTTCATTTTTTCCATTTTCTCCTCTATTTCCTTAAGCTTCCTCCTTTTCCCTTGGATAATTTCCAACAACTGCTTTTCCTTTTCTTCAACCTTTCTCGCTTCCTCCACCGACACTTGAAGTTCCCTGTTCAACCTCTGAAGTTCCCTATCCTTTTCCTCAAATAAGGATCTCAATTCCTCAAGTTTCCTTTCCTCCTCCGATATCGTAACTTTAAGATCCTCCAAAGATTTATCAATTTCGTTTATTTCCTTTTCAATTGATATCTTTTTCTCCTCAAATTTTTCAATGTCCTTCCTGTACTTTTCAATCTCCCCGAACTTGGAAGATATGATACTGTCAATATGCTGAATGTCCGAAGTTATCTTGCCCTGCTTTTCCATATAGGGAAGCAATTTGTTGTTTATTTCGGAAAGCCGTTCTTCTTTCTCCGCAAGCAACTTCTCCTTGGCGGATATTTCCTCTCCTATTCCGGATACAATCTTGCTAAGCTCCTCAAGTTTTCTTTTTAGATTTTCAAAATCCCTCTTAGCGTTCCACGCCTTTTTAAGATGAATCCTTATCTCCACTTCCCTTTTTCTGTTACTTATCTCTTTATACCTTTTGGCTTTTTCCATATCCTCCTTCAATCTCTCCAACTGGATTTTTATCTCCTCTATAAGAAGCTTCAGTTCACTTATCTTCGCTTCTATCTCGCCGAGATCCTCAAGGGCTTTTCTCTTTTTCTCCTCATACTCACTTATACCGGCTATATCCTCAATAATTCGCCTTCTGCCCAAGGGAGACATGCCCGTAAGCTGGGTTATGGTCCCCTGCATGACCACATTGTAACCGTCCTCATATATATGAGCCTTAGCAAGGAACTTTTTAAGATCCTTTTCCCTTACATTAACACCATTGATCTTGAATATACTTCTTCCGTCCCTCAGGACTCTTCTTGATATGATAATATCCTCTTCCTCTACAGGAAAGGATCCGTCATTTTTAAGATGAATTTCAACATAGGCGTGTTCCGCCCTCTCTCCGTTTCGTGAAAATATAAGGTACGAAAGATTCTTTGCCCTTAAATTCTTTGTGGTTGTTATGCCGAGAGCGAAGGATATGGCATCACCTATGTTTGATTTACCCGCACCGTTAGGTCCTACTACAGCCACAAATCCCTTCCCCAAAGGAATCTCAAGCTTATTTTTTCCGTAGGACTTGAACCCCTCAACTACTATCCTCTCTATATATGTCATTATTCTTAAAATTATAAAGTTTTTTCGGTGCGTGCAAAACTTTGTGTTAAAATACCCAGGAATAAACTTTGGAGGATAAGGGATATGAAAAAAGCAAAGTACCTTTTTATCAGCAAGTTGCTGTTAGCGGTTATGTTATTAGGTTTCATGTTCCCCTCCGACATCAGGGCTGAGGAAGGAAATTACTCCTACGCGGTCATATTTAATCCCATAGGTCTTATTTTCGGATTCATAGGTTTGAATCTTGAATTTCAAAAGGTAAAAATTGCCGGCGCAAATCCGGGAGTAGGTGCAGGGTTTGCCTCATGGTGGGGTGCAACAGCTATAGGTCTTGACGGTTATCTCAGGTGGTTTTTAGAAAAGAATAAAAAGAACGAAGGTTTAAATGTAAAAGCAGGAGCTACAGCATGGGGAGTCTTCTGGAGCGGTGGTAACTCAATAGGTTTCAACCTTTATGGACTCGGAGGTTACAGATTCGTTCCCAATCCCGACGGCAGGCTTTTCGTTGATCTCGGTATAGGTGCAGGACTGTGGAGTGTAAGGTGGGGTACATGGTCAAGGGTGGGTATATCTCCCATAGTTGAAGGAGCAATCGGCATTAGATTTTAATTAAAGAGATCGGGGAGCCTCGCGCTCCCTCACTTTAAGGCATACCTTTTTCTTCTAACAAACTCCCTTACACCTTCAATATCGTAGGTGTTTAAAATATATTCCGGTGTTGCAAACCCACGCCTTGCAAGACCAACTCCTATTTTTATATATCTCAGATGGGCCACCGCATGGGCATCTGTTACCACCGCCATCATAACACCCTTTTCAACACATTTCCTTATATATTCCGGGGATATATCAGCCCTGAATGTGTTTATCTCAAGAGCTGTACCCGTCTCCTTTGCCATTTCAATCACCTTATCCATATCAAGGGGATACCCTTCCCTTTGACCGTAAGCTTTCCCCGTAGGATGACCTATGAGGTTAACATAGGGATTTTCCATGGCTTTAAGTATTCTGTAGGTGTTATCTTCAGAAAATCTGCTGTGAACGGAAGCAACTACAAAATCAAATTCCTCAAGAAGATCATTGGGAAGATCAAGGCTTCCGTCGGGCAATATGTCAACTTCACAACCTTTAAGTATATAAAATCCTTCCTTTTCATACCTTTCCCTCAATTTATCTATAACCTTCCATTGCTCCCTGTACCTTTTTGTATCAAGACCATTGGCAACGCGGGAAGATTGTGAATGATCTCCTATTACCATATATTGATATCCCAGTATTCTGCACTCTTCCACCATCTCCTCAAGGGTATTGAGACCGTCACTCCAGTTGGTGTGCATGTGAAAGTCACCTTTTATATCTTTAATTGAGACAAGTTCGGGTATTTTATGTTCCATTGCCAATTCTATCTCTCCCCAATCCTCCCTTATCTCCGGGGGAGGTGTTTGCATACCGAGGGTTGAATATATTTCTTCCTCCGTAGCTCCGCCCACCCTCTCCTCCGTATCCGCTTTAAATATACCGTACTCGCTTATCTTATAACCCATATTTTTAGCTATATCCCTTAAGTGAACATTATGCTCCTTTGAACCGGTGAAATATTGAAG
>WFWF01000111.1 GCA_015491275.1 Aquificales bacterium
GATAGTAAATTACCTTCTTTGTATTTATTCCTATTATTTTTCCGTACTTTACCGCTTCTGTTATAACGGAAAGGTTATTGTCTGTTATTATCATCTTTGCCACATCTTTTGCAGCTTCCGCACCGTTACCCATGGCTACACCCAGATCCGCCACCTTAAGGGCTGGTACATCGTTTATACCATCACCCGTAACCGCTACTATCTCTCCTTTGCTCTGGAGTACCTTTACTATTCTGTACTTATCTTCTGGGAGAGCCCTTGCAACGATGCTTGCCCTTCTAAGTATAGTGTATAACTCTTCATCACTGTACTCCTTTACCTTGGTTCCTGTCAGAGCAATATCCCCATTAGAGTATATCCCCACTTCCTTTCCTATGGCTTTTGCGGTTTTTAAATTGTCACCCGTGATCATAACAACCCTTATGCCCATTCTTCTGCACCATTCCACCGCTTTCTTTGCTTCCTTCTTCGGGGGATCCCTGAAGGCTATGAGTCCTGCAAGGTTGATATTTATTTCGTCTGGATCTTTCGGTTCGCTTTCCGTGTGGGCGTACCCGACTGCAAGTACTCTGAGCCCTTCCTCTGCAAACTCGTCGTGAACTTTATTGAGACTTTCTCTTTTTTGATTATCATCATCCATTAATGAAAGGACTTCAAATGCTCCTTTTATAACCAGTAAGTATCTTTGGTCTTCTTTATAAAGGGATGCCGTGTATCTTTTTCTTATATCAAAGGGGAAAATCTTTACCGGTGTTAAGGTATTTGTATCGAAGCCTTTTCCTTTAGCCCACTCTACTATTGCGAGTTCCACAGGATCTTTATATGAAGGATGGGATGACAGATAAATTAGTTTATTAAAAAATTGCTCTTTAACTATTCCGTAGGTTTTAAAAAGCTTCAGTTTACCTTCTGTTATTGTTCCCGTTTTGTCCGTTGCTATATAGGTTGCACTTCCTAAGGTTTCCACCGCGGGCAGGTGTCTGACAAGGACCTTCCTTTTAGCAAGTCTTAAGGCTCCTACTACAAGTACAAGGGTGATGACCAGGGGCAAACCCTCCGGTACAGCGGATACGAGTTCTGATATAACCAATAGAAACAGCTGGGAAATTTCCCTCTTTTGAAGTACTCCTATTATGAGTAATATACTTAGGGAAATTATCAAAACTATCATCCATTTTTTTGAGAAACTCGTTATGGCTTTTGTAAATGGGCTGGGAACTGATTTTACTTGTATTTTTTCTACGATTTTACCCATTTCTGTGTTTTTCCCAGTGGCAAATACGACTCCTGTACCCTCTCCCCTCACAACCACCGTTCCTTTAAAAAGGATATTTCTTCTTTCATAGAGTGGTGTGTTTTCATCAAGCACAACACCGCTGTCCTTTTCCACAGGTATGGATTCACCAGTAAGGATGGACTCGTCAATTAGTATCTCCCTATCAGTTATAAGCCTTATATCCGCGGGGACAACATCACCTTCCCTGACCTTTACTATATCTCCCGGTACGACTTCCGACATGGGAATGGTTATTTCTCTGCCTCCCCTTATAACTGTTGTTTTAAGATCTGTTATCTTTCTCAGGGATTTAAGTGAAGTTTTTGCTTTAAGTTCCTGGACGAATCCGAGTACTCCGTTTATAAGGACTATTCCTATTATAAGGTAAAAATCAAGTAGATTTTTTATAGTGAGAGATATCAGCGCTGCAACAAAAAGTATGTATATAAGGGGATTGTGAAACTGTTTTAGAAACAGAATAAGGTTATTCTCTTCCTCCGTCTCTATGGTGTTGGGTCCGTGGATCCTTAGCCTGTCTTCCGCTTCTTTTTGGGAAATTCCCTCCCCATTTGAGTTCAGTTCCCTAAGAGTTTCTTCTACGGTTTTTGAGTGAAAAGACATGCTTGTTATACATTATATAGCCAAGAACTTTTATAAACTCTTTAATTCAGAAATTTGCTTCACTTACAAGCCTTTTAAGATCACTTATCTTCAAATTATAGTTAAGTATTGCATTTAGATACCTTGTTTTGATCTCCTCATAGGTTTTTCTTGCTTCAAGTATGTCAATGTAGGTACTTATACCTGCTTCGTACTTGCTTTCAACTGAAACGAGTATTTTTTCTGATGTTTCTAACTGAGATTTCCAAGCTTCTATTTCGGACTCAATGACTTCAAGTTCCCTTTCAATATTTTCCACCTTTACTTCCAGTTTTTTCCTGAGATCCTTTATCCTTTCCATCTGTTTTATGGCTTCTATTTCGCTTTTGGCTATTTTTGCCTTTGTACTTAAGCCGTCAAATATAACCCAATCAAGCCTCACACCGTAGCTATATCCGGATTTAAATTTTTCAACGAGTCTGAAATTTTCAAAATCCATATAGTTCCTTCCTTGGTAATTGAAGAAAGCGAGCAATTTCGGATAGTAATTACTTGCGTGGGCATTTCTCTGCTCCTTGTATAGTTCAAGTGTTTTCAAGGCAACCTTGTAGGTTGTGTTATTTTTAATAAAATTTTCTTTATCGTATTCGGGCTTTTTTTCCATGATAAGCTTACCC
>WFWF01000112.1 GCA_015491275.1 Aquificales bacterium
GGATAGGTGCCTTTGATGTTTTTATAACGGATCCTCCAGAAACCATAGCAGCCTTTAAAGCTTTTACAGGAAGAGGTATATCCCTTTTAAAAAGGGAAGGATGTGCGGGATATTTCGGTCTCACTTTAAGGGATTCTTCCCTCTTCAGATGGCATAATTTCCAAAAAGAGCTTATCAACAATTTCGGTGTTGTTATAACAGATATAGTTAAGGATTTCAATCATTACATGAATTGGCAGTATCATGAAAAAACAAAGGCAGCAAAAATAGCTCCAGTAAAAAGGTCTCCGAGGGATATATGGTACAGATCCGCATGGTACAGAATAGAAACATTACCGGGGTTTAAAAGATGGAATGAACCAATAAGCGATGAGGTTTTTTATCTTGATGAGGAGGGTTCTACAACATAGGTGGATAATTCTAATTTTGTTACTTTCCGTACTTTCATTCAACGGCAGTAATGATTACGGTACGGGAGGATACAGCTATAAACCAGGTGCTAACGGAGAGGATATACTTCCCGTGGAGGATGAGATTAAAAGAATTATAAAAGAAAGAGAATACAGGGAAGAAACTATAATAAAAGATCTTGCGGATGTAAAGATAGTTGAAACGGTAAAACCGGATATATGGCCTGTTGTAGGTTTAATAACATCAGATTTCGGATGGAGAATATTCAGAAGAGTAAAAGAATTTCATACTGGTGTTGATATAGCGGCGCCTTACGGAACACCAGTAAATGTAACATCATCGGGAAGGGTTATATATGTGGGGTGGGTAAAAGGCTACGGTAAAACCGTAATAGTTTATCACGGTTACGGCTTTGTTACCCTTTACGGTCATCTCCTTGATTATGCGGTGGGATACGGAGAAAAGGTTGAAAAGGGTCAGATAATAGGTTATGTGGGATCAACGGGAAGAACATCAGGACCACATCTTCACTATGAAGTTATAAAATACGGTATAAGACAGGATCCTATCCTCTATCTACCTTGATACAGAAAATATAAAAGTGCCTTCTGTGTATGCAATCTGTTTTCAGTCTGGGTGAAAATAAATGAGGAGTATTTTTCAAACACTTCCTCAGTTATCTCCTGACCCTTTTTTGCGGGAAGACAGTGCATAACAAGTACGGATTCTTTTGCATAGGATAAAAGCCCTTCATTAACCTGAAAGGGCTCCAACGCCTTATATTTCTCATCGTCGTGATTATCGCTCATACTGAACCACACATCCGTATATACAACATCCGCATCCCTAACCGCATCCTTGGGATTTGTGGTCAGGTATATATTACCGCCTGTAACTTCAGCTAAGTCTCTTCCCGCCTGAAGATAGTAACTGCTCGGTTCATAACCCTCGGGGTTCGCAACATAAAGATTTAAACCGAAAAGCCCAGCCCCAACAAGCCATGTATTACACACATTATTACCATCTCCCACATAGGCTATTTTTAATTCCCTTATACCCCTGCCGAACTTTTCATAAAGGGTAAATACATCGCTGAGAATCTGACAGGGGTGGGATTTATCCGTAAGTGCATTAATAACGGGAACGGTAGAATACTGAGAAAACTCTTCAAGCCATGTGTGGGAAGAAGTTCTTATTATCACACCGTCGAGATATCGCGAAAGTGTCCTCGCGGTGTCTTTTACATCCTCACCCCTTTTGAGTTGCAGCTGACTCTCTTGAAGAAAGTAACTTATGCCTCCAAGCTGATTTATGGCTATCTCAAAGGAAACCCTCGTCCGTGTTGAAGGCTTAGAAAATAGAAGAGCAATATGTTTACCCCTAAGTACATCTTTTGTATTTTTATCTCCTTCCTTTATATCAAGGGTAAGTTCCAAGAGATTCCAAGCCTCTTCCGGACTTATCTGCCACAGATCTATGAAATCACGCTTCATTTAACTCATTATACAACAAAGCTTATCCTATTCACTTTACCAGTTCAGAGATAATATCTTCCTTACCCTTCATACTCTCAAGCTCAACAAGGGCTGATCCCAATGTAAACTCAAGCTCCATTTTAATAGGCAATCGTCTCCTTTTATCAATCCAAAGATACCACTTCCCCTTAGGTTTCATAAGCCCTTCAGTTTTTATATCAGGTTCAACTTCAACGAGCCATACCTCCCTTCCGCCAACTAATTCCTCTCCAATTATAAAGTAAGGTATTTTGTACTTCTTACCATCATAAAAAACCTTTAAGTATCCTCTTTTCCTTGCACCCACTTCCGTATAAAGATAAATGGAAGCAGTAAAAGGATCCTTATATCCGTCGTAAGAGTATATTTCCTCTACGACTTTTTCTACTTCATCAGTAAGTCCTTTGTACTTTGTTACTTTTATCTTTATACTATTATCCTTTTTATTAAAGTAGTAAACCATATTTCTTTTGAATCCACCTTCCTCTTGATGAAAAAAGAAGTGTTCTGGATGTAAACTGCCGAGTTTAATCTTCGCACCTCCCCTATTATTTACCTTATGGGCAAGTTTCCCCACACCTACGGTTTCTATAAAGCTTTTGATTTCAAGGAAATCATACTTTATCTCATAGGTTATACATGATCTCGCTACAGGGAATATAAAAAAATAGGCTTTGTAACATGCGGTCAGTTCTTTCGAATAAAGGGCAAGAGGGCAAACTAAAAAAAGTATAAGTACATATCTCAGCCTTTACCCCCTCCTTAATATAAAATAATATCAAGAATTGACTCTCTGTTCCAAAAGTTTGTAGGCTGAGATTACATAACCCAAAAAGTTATTTTCCGGTTGAGCCCCTATAAATTCAACAAGACCATCATTTATAACTATTTTGGGTACTCCTACCACCTGGAAACGTTCCGCAAGATCATAGTTCTCGGAAGCATCAATAATATAAGCATTTATAAAGTCACTTGCGAGGGCAAAGTTCATAGCTGTTATTGCAGCCTGAGGACAATATCCGCAAGTTGTTGTAACAAAAACTTTTATGTTTATCTTTTTATCAATCTTCTTTAATTCCTCAATTGTTTTCTCTGAAAGATTCGGCTTTCTCTTTGAAACATTAATAATACCGTGCACAATTGTTGAAAATTCAAGACCGGAAGGCAATCCTATGTACCTTATACCGTAATCCTTATCCCCTTCTATAACTATTGAGGGAACCCTTTCTATACCATATTTCTGTGCAATTTCTTTATCAAGAACTGGTGAATACATCTCCAGTTTTATTTTGCCGTCGGACAATTCTGAAATCTCCTTAAAAAGAAGTTCCGCAGTTTCACATGTATCACAACCTATGGCTTGACTGAACAGGATTATCTTAACATCCTTATCAAGCTCTCTTGAAAACACATCCTCAAGCTGTTTTTGAACATCCGCACCTATTATCATGGCTGATTCCTCCTAAGG
>WFWF01000113.1 GCA_015491275.1 Aquificales bacterium
ATCAAAATCCAGAGGATAAAAGAATTAGAGAAAGGATAAAAAAAGGAGAAAAAGGAAGGATGCCTTATTCATGGTTTTATTTTGATTTGGTTAAAAATGTGTCTAAAGAAAAAACTATTCATTCATGTCAACTTCCAATTGCCATGTTTGAAATGTTTTTACTTGCAACCACAGAAGAAAAAGATAATGTTTTTATTCATTTTGGTGGAAGTGGTAATGAAGTTGTTTTAACAAAGAAATTAAATAGAAATTTTATAACCTGTGAAATACATCCATTTTATTATCAGATGATACTGGACAAACTGCAAACAAGTAAAATAGATGATGAAAAATATAGATTTATCAATGTGAAGAAAAGAATAAACAATAAAAACTTTTTATTATTTGAGTAACTATATCAACTTTTGATCTCCAGTGGAATATAAAAGACAATAAAATTGATGGAACTTCGTGCTAGTAGCGGACTCTATTGAATATTTACATCACATATTGTAGTACTTTGAATATATTACTGAAAGGAGTAATTCTTACTATCAAGAGTTAATAGCCTCATTTACTCTTTTACTGAGTTTATATCTAACAAGGTAGGGACTTTGAAGAAAGTTCGCCTTTCCGAATACGAAATAAAAGCTATAAAAGACACGGCGACGGAGGTGTTCGGAGAAGGGACTAAGGTAATCCTGTTCGGTAGCAGAACAGACCCTTCAAAGAAAGGTGGAGATATAGACCTTTACATAGTGCCGGTTTCCAAAGAAAACCTCTTTAACAAGCAGTTGAAGTTTTCAGCTAAGCTAAAGCTCAGGATAGGAGACCAGAAGATAGACGTGGTGGTTCAGGAAGACCCAAGCAGACCTATAGAACGTGAAGCTATAGAGACAGGCGTTGAACTGTGAGAGATGGAGAGAGATACAGATTGCTTTACGAGGAAACGATGAAGCACCTGAGTAGGCTAAGGAATGCCTTTGAGAAACTTTCAAAAGTGGGTATGCCTTTGAACCGTGAGAAGGTTCTGAGCATACTTGAAGACGATGAACTCACCGCTTACCTTGACCAAGTTGCATATAGGTTTTCAAAGATTCAGGATAACCTGGGAAAACTGCTTAGGCTCTACCTATCGGTTAAGGGAGAGAATGTGGATAACCTCACTATGATAGACGTGTTAAACCTCGCTGAGAGATATGAACTCGGAATAGATAAAGAAAAGTGGTTTGAGCTGAGGGAACTCAGGAATCTAATAGTTCACGAGTACGAGACGATGGTTCAGAAGATAGCGGATACGCTGAATAGGATATACTCTGAGCTTGACTATCTTGATAGGCTAATGAAGAGGATTAAGGAGATATGACATGAAAAGGTTCGCTCTCATCGGTGCTGCAGGCTACATAGCTCCACGCCACATGAAAGCGATTAAGGACACGGGAAATGTTTTGCTCGCCGCCTTGGACAGGTGTGACAGCGTGGGAATAATAGATTCCTACTTCCCGGAGGCAGACTTCTTCACAGAGTTTGAGCGCTTTGACAGGCACATTGATAAACTTCGCAGGAAAGGAGAGAAGATAGATTACGTTTCTATATGCTCTCCCAACTACTTACACGATGCCCACATAAGGTTTGCCCTGCGTAGTGGTGCGGATGCAATATGCGAAAAGCCTCTGGTGCTTAACCCCTGGAACCTTGACGCTCTTGAGGAGATAGAGGAAGAGTGCGGTCAGAAGGTATACAATGTCCTTCAGCTAAGAGTCCACCCTTCCATCATAGAGCTTAAGAAGAAGATAGACGAGGAGTATAGAACCAGAGATAAGAAATACAACATAGACCTTACCTACATAACCTCTCGCGGTAAATGGTATTTCATCTCATGGAAGGGAGACCTTTCTAAATCCGGAGGTGTTGCCACCAACATAGGTATCCATTTCTTTGACATGCTCATGTGGATATTTGGCAGCGTTCAGCATTCTGAGGTTCACTATTCGGAACCTCTCAAAAAGATGGCTGGATACATTGAGCTGGAACGTGCCCATGTTAGGTGGTTTCTATCGGTGGACTACAACGACCTGCCGGAGGACATAAAGCAGAAGGGGCAGAGAACTTACCGTTCTATAACCGTTGACGGTGAGGAGATAGAGTTTTCCGGGGGCTTTATGGATTTGCACACGGTTGTATATAAAGACATACTTGAGGGAGGAGGTTTCGGTATAAAGGAAGCGAGACCTTCCATAGAGCTTGTGTATCAGATAAGGAATATAAAACCAATTGGGTTCAATGAGAGAGTCCACCCTCTTGCAGAGGAAAAGCTTGGAAAGAAATAGAAATTACTTTGTTCACGAGTCTTCGTATGTTGATGAAGGTGTTGAGATAGGTGAAGGAACCAAGATATGGCACTTTTCCCACATACTCAGCGGGACTAAGATAGGTAAAAACTGCATCATTGGACAGAACTGCATGATAGGACCCGAAGTGGTAATAGGAGACGGATGTAAGATTCAGAACAACGTTTCTATCTATAAGGGAGTTGAATTGGAGGACTACGTTTTCTGCGGACCCTCTTGCGTCTTTACCAACGTCCTTACTCCAAGAGCTTTCATAGAGAGAAAGCACGAGTTCAAAAGAACGCTCGTTAAAAGAGGAGCTACCATAGGAGCCAACGCCACGATAGTCTGCGGTAATACCATAGGCAGGTATGCGATGGTGGGAGCTGGAGCAGTAGTTGTCTCAGATGTGGAAGACTACTCCTTATATACGGGTGTACCCGCTGGGAGAAACGGTTGGGTGTGCAAATGCGGTGTTGTCTTGGTTAATAAAGAAAGGGTAAAGGGTGAGGTGCTACGCCAAACCGATGGAAAGACTGAGATAATGTGTCCCAACTGCGGAAGCAGATATATATTAGAAGGAGACCTGTTCTACCCTCTGGAGGAGAAGATATGAAGGTCAAAGCAAAGAGGGTCAAAGATGGTTTTTTAATTCCGCTAATAGAGGAGTTAAAGGACAAAGATGAGATAGAGGTTGAGATAGAAGAATCATCCGAAAAAAAGCGCAACTGGAGCGATGAATATATAGAAAAGCACTGGAGAGAGCTTGGAATGAGGACAAACTCTCTGGATATAGATGACGACAGTAGATTGTATGAAGCTGCAGAAAAATTCTATAATGAGAAATATAGTTATTGATCTCAACATACTTCTGGACTACTACGAAGAAAACAGAAGGGGAAAA
>WFWF01000114.1 GCA_015491275.1 Aquificales bacterium
ATCACAAATATCAATGACTTACACTTATAAAAAACAAAAATAAAAATTAAAATTTTGTAAGGCATTGGTATTTGTGATAGACTAAGAATTTTTATTTTCCAATTTTTTAAATTTTAAATGTTAATTTACTTTTTTCTAATAAAGCCAAAATATCAATTACTTATAAAATAAAAAATGTTAATTTATGCGAATTTATTATAAATTAACATGCGAAAAATTTTCCCCGAATATACCCTATATATTTTTTTGAAAAAAAATTGGGGTATCTTCTAAAAAGCCTCTGACAGGCTATCACAAATATCAATGACTTACGAAACCCGCAGGCTATCACAAATATCAATGACTTACGCTTTCAGAATACTTCAAATCCTTGTGTATCAATAATTTCATGCAGTCTATCACAATTATCAATGACTTACATAAAAATTTGCGTGCAGAATGCATAAATCAAAGGCTATCACAATTATCAATGACTTACGAAACCCACTATACGGATTATCAATGACTTACGCAATCTAAGGTTATCAATGACTTACATTATTCGTCTTAAGTAATAAGGAAATAATTGGATTACTTCAGTCAAATGTCAACAAAATCTGTACCTTCACCATTATTTTCCTCATCCTTGATATTGTTGAATAAACTACAGGGAATTACCGCAACTTTTTTAGCGATTAAGAATAATTTTCGCTTCGTAACACTTGTATATTTCCCTTTCAGTATTTCCGCTATTTCTTTCAGTGTTCCTACCTTAGTATATTTTCTATTGTTCAGGTATTCAAGGAATTCTTTTGTTATATATATTTGATCCGTTTCACTGTCATACATAACTGCGGATGGAATATTTTTTCCTTGTATGTACATAATACGATCTTTAAATTCATAACTTACCTGCCCATCCTTGTACGCATATACATTTCCCGTGTATTCCCTTAGTTTATCAATCACATAAAGGTATATAAGTCTTATCAGGTCATCATATATCTCATCTTCAAAGTTCTTTTCTGCTATATAGAAATCTTCATCTTCAGGCTTAAGAAAACACCATTCTGGTATGGTACCAGAATATGTATAGTACAATGTTTTCAATATTTCTTCTCCAGCGTCTATGTAGCTTCCGTATGACAGTATGTCAATATTAGACCTGATAATCTCAAAAACGGCTCTTCCTATGTAATTCAATATACGTAGATTCTTTTTCCACTTTTCAAATTCTTTTCTTTGCTCTTCTTTGATTCTGTTTTTCCAAGAGAATTGGAAAACATCAATTCTTCTATATTCCGCCTGCGAGAACTCTATATGCTCATTGGAAGTAAAGGCAAGCGGTGCCAGTGAAAGCTCCTCAATGAAAACACCTTCCTTATATTTCCCCCGGAATGTTATTCTATCCCATGCGTTCTTCAATAATTCCCGCAAGCTTTCATTTCCAGTAAAAATTGCTTTAGCTTCATTAACAATGAAAGGAAAAGTCCACTGTGATAGCTTTTTTCCGAGGCGTGCTTCTGTACCTATTGCCCCTGCGGATATTTCCATCAAGCCTATATTGATACCATAAAAGTACCCAGCTAACTGTAATAAGGTACTTTTCCCAGTACCGCTCGTCCCGAGCAAAAAGATCCATTTCCATGGATTTAGTTCCATTTGTTTTCTGACAAAGAAGAAAGGTGCAAGCAGACACCATTTAACCACCGTAACCGCCTTAGGATCATCTTTAAACCATCTATCTATAAACTCATGTAAAACACATAAAGCTTCGTTAACACTGCTTTTATCATGCTCCGGGAGTTCACAGTTGGCTATTATTTCTCCTTCTTTTGTCATATAAAAACCAGAAACCTGTATATCCTCTATGACTTCTGCATTTTTTGTTTCTTCATATATTGATAAGATGGAAGATAAGGCAAGATCTGCTTTTCTGTGGGTTATCAATGCTTCTGATTCAAGTTTATTGAGGATCTCCTTAAAGGTTCCTGCAAGTTCCATGTTTCTTTTTGCCTTTGTAGTTAACGAAAGTTCAAAGAATGTAGTATGGGTGTACGGGTTCCTTATTATTTTTACGGAGTCTATACATGCCCTTATTATTTCCCTCTCAATCTTTATTGAATCCTCATCCTTTACAAAAGAATAAATTCCTTTCCTTCTCCGTGAATTGATGTACCCCCTCGGCTTCTTATAAAACTCTGTGAAAACTATAAGACTATCCTTACCGACCGTTTTCCTTCCTACAACAGATTGAAGCACGGATAGTGTATCAAGTATATCTTTCTCAACGGAGTATTTTTCCTTGATTATTTCAAATTCCTCTTCAAGCCCAGTAACTCCTTTTACTTCTTCCGCTGGTTTACCTTTCTCGTAAAACCAGCTAACAAAGTCTATCCTTTTTTCTTTTTCCTCATCATTTTCTGCAAGCAATTCAACAACCTTATAAACCGAATTTTCGGCTATACCGTTCTTGTATAGAAATGCGGTCAAAAAGTTAACAATGTTATGCCTATGCCCCCTTCTGTAAAAAGGTTTTACAGCTTCAACTATTTCCTGTATTTCTTTATCAGTCAAAACTCTATCAACTACTACATGTTCACTTTTTACCTCTTTATATTTACTTGCTATCTTTTGTAGTGTTTCTTTCCCTACGATAATATCTTGTTCGGATACTATATAGCTTTGTGTATTGTACTTCCAATTAATTGTAAACGGCAATCTCAGTATTCGCTTTACATCACCAGCTACTTTATCATCAGCATTCAGGCAAGAACAAAGAACCTTTTGGCACGCTTTCCATGTCTTTAGATCAATCGGTTCAGTCAGGTAGTAAACATGAAAACCCATGCCAGTGTTGACAACTATTGAAGGAGTTACACCGTGATACTGATCGCAACGCAATATACGATTTTTCAGGTCGTTTATATCTACTTTTCCAGTGTCGTGATAGTCTATATCTTGATAAAGCACCTGTATATCATCCGTATATACTTCTCCTTCCTCATCCCGGGGGAGAACTCCATAATAGGCATGGTACCCATGTTCATTAACCTTCAGGGAGAATTCCGTTGCGTACTTTATCCCGTCCTCTGTTAGCGGAAACAAATAACGCAAGCCCACTTGTAGTGATATTCCCCCGATCGGTTTTATTTTTTTCAGCGTACCTTTTGATTTATTGGACGGTAAGGGTCTTATTTCAAGGAAAAGTCCGCTTCCTATATACCCCTTGAAAATTTTCTGTAAAAACAATATAATATCATTGATCCTCTCCTCCATTCTTTCTGCCTCCGTCCAATTCAATTATTTACAACAAATACCGTAAGTATTCTATATCACTACCCGTTAATTCAATTGTCACAACCTCCCAAGTGTTTCCTTTATACCTTATGGCGTAAAAGGTCAGACTGCCGTCTATATTTTGGCTTATGAATCCGTCCTTAACTTTTATAGCTTTTATACTTTTATGGTTTAGTTTTTTTCTGTCTTCCTCCTTAAGCAGATCTCCAGTTTTATACTTGCTTATTTCATAGAAATCCTTCCACGCCGGGATGTAAACTTTTCCCACTTTCATTAATACACCTTTACGAGGAAGAACTTATACGGTAGGGATAGTATTTCTTCCTCGGATAACACCTTCCCTTCGGGTAACCTCGTCATAAGTTGAAATACCAGAAGCTCATCTCCAGCTTCAAGTCTTATCATTTTCCTTTCCGCTTTTATGTCGGTACCGAGTATCCGTGATAACACCTGTGCTGTACTTTCATGCCCTATTGCACTTTCTGCTCCGCTCTCAACGAACTTTTTGGCTTCGTCAGTGCTGAGCTCCATAACCCAGATTTTGGCGGGGAAATTAACCAACATAGATAGTGAAAAAGCATTGCCTATGTACTTCATCATCTATCCCTCCTAAATCATATTTTACCAGCAAGTTTGCAAGCTTTATTGACAAAATCCAAAGCTTCCTTACCCTCGTAAACCCACTCGCCCAACTCTCCATTTGGTGGCTCTAATATGAATACAACTGGGTATTCTATAATTTTCTCATCACCTTCTCCGATAACTTTTATATCTTCCTTGTACATATATCTTTCTTTTGCGAGAAACTCTTTCAGCTCTTCTGGGGTCATTTTATCTATTTTCTTCACCGCCTCTTCAAAGTGGGATGACCCTTTAGGAACAGGCTCGTTATATGGGGATAGAATAGGAGACAATCCGAGCATTTCTACGATACCCCTTGCCCCTGCTCTCCAAATGCCGTATAGGTATGCGGACTGGTTTCCTTCTTCATCTTCAAGTATTATGAGTGTTGGGTCTTCCAATGCTCCAAGTTCAAGTAAATCAAATTCAAATTCTCCATATCTTGGCGCCCATCGCCGAATTATATCTTCCATTTCTTCGCTCAAGTTTGCACCTTCAGCCTCATAAACACATGTAGCGTCCGCATAGTACAAAAGTTTCTCGCCCATGACAAAAACCTCCTTTAGAGTTTCCTTTTGTAAGACTTAATAAGCTCATCAATTACTATAGTGAAAGTTAGCCTATACCCCTTTTCCCTCTCCATTTCTTTTTTTATTTTTAAAAGTTCTTTATAAACCGCCTCTGATATTGAAATATTTTTTCTGCTATTCATTGCATATCACCTCCTGTATTTGTAACCTTTGTCAAGCAAATCTAATATTTCATCGTCAAGTTCCCATAGCTTTGCGGATAGGCATTCCCATGGCGGATTTTCTTTTTTCGCTTGCTCTGGATCATCGCATTCCTCGTACGCTAATTCTACATCATCGCTGAGTTCACTCGGATAAGTTGTTCCCCATATCTCCTCATCATCTGTTAGTTCAGCATACGCATTCGCTGAAGACACCCTGTACTTGATATAAAATTCCTTCTTCTTGTGATCAACCCACACACCAACATAAGTACCATTGCTATGACTGCTAATCTCTTCCCAAAGGTCTTTCCAAAATTCTTGATATTCCCTCATTTTCTTACCTCCGTGCATTTATTTTCAATATATGCAAGTCTATCAGATAAATACATTGTTGATAAAGCAAAGAAAAAGCAAAGAATTGTAGTAATCCAAAGCATTATGTGAAGTTCCTTTATTTCATTCCTCATGTTTTTGTTCCTCCCTTTGGTTTTTTAATCCCACTTACCATTCAAATTCCCCTGGTTCAAAAACTCGCTTTATCTTTATTGCTCTATTTATAGCATCTATAAGCTCTTGTCTTATTCCTGCTTTTCTTACGATCCAGTCTTCCACTTCGTATATTGGAGCATTTTTTATTTTCTCCCCTGTCTCCTTTACTTGTGAGCGGGGAATCCATACATACTCATCTGCTACTATTCTCCATGTCCAGAGAAAGCGTTTCAGTAGGCGCATGAGGATAAGAGTAGCTTTCTCGGTCTTTTTAACTTTTTTAACATACACCATCTCGTCACAGTCTTCATCAAAACAAATATACATTCCGACTACGAGTTTCATTTCATTTACCTCCTTTGATTTATTAACTTAATCATCTTTTCATATTTTTCTCGGCATTCCCTTGAGCAGAATCTATCATCCTCGCCCATAAGTACACTACTGCACACGCTACACTCTCCACGGTGCGGGCGCATACCGTCATAGGCACAATCAAAGAGGATTTCATAAATTTTGCTGTTCCTACGAACAAGATATATTGTCAGCTTTCTTTCTATTTCATCCTCGTAAGCGTCCTCTATTATGAGCCCGTCCTGTGGGATTTCTATCTCTTCTTCCTTGACTTTTAATCCGTTATAAATATGCTCGTGCCTAATTTTAACTTTGTCACCTTCTACCCACCACCTCACTATGTGATCCTCAATTGCATTCCTATAACTAAAAACTTTGATTTGTCTCATTTCTTCTCCTCCTTTAAATTTCTTCCTTGCTTTTCCTTTTATAAATTTCTGCCTCATCCCATACATTAAGCGCTTCTATTTCTTCCTCCAAAAAATCTTCTATATTTCCTTCCCTTTCCTCTTGCCAATCCTGCCACTCCAAGAAGAAAACATCCTCTTCGCATTCCCCACAAGTCAAAAATATTATTCCTTTGTCAGCTTTGATAAAATCATTTTCTTCTTTTTTTATAAAGACGAACAGCGGTTCGTCTTCTGCAAATTTCCCACATCTGCATTTACATTGAATATATAGCTTTCCCTCCCCCATCCTTTCTCTCTCAAGAAGATTTTTGACTTTCATATCCACACACCTCCTTGCCCCTCAAATTTTTATCCATCACGGCGGGGCGACCGTGATGGCTTTTGTCTCTTAGTGTCATTTTCCTCCCTCCTCTTGCGGTACAAAGATTACTGCTCCCCTTTCCCTCAGCCACTCCCATCCTTCTTCTGTGTTATTTGTTTCTCCTACCCAGTGATATGATTGTATTAGGACCTTTCCCATCCCCCTCAGAATGAAAAGGGGCGGGGATGTTCTTCTGTATGAGGGTATATGGGCGGAGCGGAAAAGAATTCCGTTCTCCGTTCCAAAGTGCAACAATTGCAGTGTTGCCCACACATGGGGTGGGAGCTTTTCTCCATTCCCCACCCCATTCACATAATACTCAAATGCCTTATTGAGGGCTTCCTTCTCCTCCTCTGTGAGGGAAGGAACTCTTATATTAACCTTTATTGGCTTGGGGGCGTTATTTTTCCACCTATCAACCGCCCCCTTCACCAGATACAGGATCTCCCAGAAATCAGGAGATCCTACAAATCCCCCTGCCCCCTTATTCAACTTCCACACTCTATCCTCCAGCACCCTCTGATGGTGCTGGAGGACGGGGGAGGGCATTTCTATTACCACTTCCCCCTCTTTACTTATATCATCTCCCAACATCCCCCTCCCAACTGATCTTACTACTTCTATAACATGTTTCATTTTCCTCCTCCGCCCCGATTGTTTTTTGCCCCCGTGGGCGGGGCCGACCCACGGGAGGGAGGCCCTGAACCCTCCCCTATGCCCCCTTGGGAGC
>WFWF01000115.1 GCA_015491275.1 Aquificales bacterium
ATATTTACCATAGTGCTACCCTCCGCTATATTTTTTAGCATTATAATAATTTAACAACGTTTATAATTTATGACAATATATAATGTAAACCATTGAAGGATCATGAAAGCAACTGTAAAATATAAAAAAAAGAAATAAATTTTCCGTATGAACGACTAATAGAAACAAGCAGAAAAAATTTACTCCAATAGATGAAAGGGCGCTTACAAAATAAGCATACCATCTCCGTAACTGTAAAATCTGTAGCGTCTATCTACAGCCTCTCTGTACGCTTTCATAATGAAATCTTTACCCGCAAAGGCGGAAACAAGTAACAGTAAAGAAGACCTCGGTAGGTGAAAGTTAGTAATCATACCGTCAATAACCTTAAACCTAAAAGGTGGATAGATGTATAGATTTGTATAACCCTCGTAGGGTTCAAAGGGCTTTGTTTCTAAAGCCCTTACAACCGTTGTTCCTACAGCTATAACCTTATTTCCTCCCTCTTTGGTTTCTTTTATAATATTGACCGTCTCTTCTGGTACCTTCACATACTCGGAATCAATATTGTGTTTTTCCACTTCCTCAACCTTTATGGGCTTAAATGTACCGTAAGATACATGAAGGGTTATAAAGGCAAACCTTATTCCTTTTTCCTTCAACCTCTCAATAAGCTCTTCAGAAAAATGAAGGGAAGCGGTGGGTGAAGCAACAGCACCCTCCTCCTTTGCAAATATGGTTTGATAATATTCCCTGTCCATGGGTTCCTCTTCTCTTTCAAGATAAGGAGGTATGGGCATCTTTCCGTATTTCTCAAGAAGGGAAAGCACATCTTCTCCTTTAAGCCCAACAATAAATGTTGCCTCTTCAACATGCTTAATAACCTCTACTTTGAAATCATCACCTATTTCTATAACAAGTCCTTCCCTTATCTTCTTTCCTCCGACAAGCGCCTTCCATCTTCTCCCTCCCATAAAATCTGTTAAAAGTATTTCAACCTTTCCGCCCGTCGGTTTCTTACCCTCAAGCCTTGCCTTTATAACCTTTGTGTTATTAAATATAAGAAGATCGCCCTCTTTCAAATATTCAGGAAGGTTTATAAATATATCATGCTCTATTGTCCCTTCTTTTCTATTAAGTATCATCAATCTCGCATTATGCCTCGGAATTACGGGATATTTAGCTATAAGCTCCTTCGGTAGTTCATAGTCAAACTCTTCAATTCTCATTTAGTCGTAATCTTAAGCATTATGGGAGCAAGGAAGGTTGTTACAGCAACAACGAAAACTATAACCGCATAATTGACATCATCAAGTATTTTAAAACTTCTACCGAACTCCGCAAATATAAGACCCACCTCACCCCTCGGCATCATGGAAAATCCTATGCTGAATTTTTCTCTAAGTGGAATTCCCATTACAACAAATCCGCACAGTACCTTACCAACTATTGCTACACCTATAAGGGATAGGGAAAAAGCCCAAAACTGTAAAGAGGAAAAATCTATAGCCTTCAAGTTTAGAGCAAGCCCGACACTGACAAAGAAAATTGGTGTAAGTGTCCAAACCAACGGTTTTATACTTTCCTCAATCTTATGAAGGAGCTTTTCATCCGTCCTTAAGAATGTTGCAAAAGGTATGGTAAACCTTCTTGAAAGAGCAAGCCCAGCAGTAAATGATCCGAGAATCTCGGGCGAACCGACTTTATGGGCAAGATATGCAAAAAACAGGATGAGTGCCATTATAGAAGGGGGAACAAAATCAAGAGTTGCCATATATTTAACAATGAAGGATATAAGTCGCGCCAGGATGTTGGCGAGTATAGGAGCAAATATAAAGAACAGAGCTATATGGAATATAAGATTTAAAGTTGCATCCATGTGAACCTCTTTTGTTTTTGAAAACTCATAAAGTGCTGCCAATACTACAACACCAAGAATATCATCAAGAACCGCTGCACCCAGAACTATCTGTGCAAACCTATCCTTGTGTTTACCTAAATCCGTAAGCACCCTTATAGTTATACCTATGCTCGTGGCGGTTAGCGCTCCCCCTATGAAAAGAGATGTAAGTATATCTTGATCAAAAAAGTAGTAAGATATAACAAAGCCGCCTATAAATGGCAAAACCGCCCCAACTGTTGCTGCAAGAAAGGACCAAAGACCTGTCTTTATAAGCATGTGTAAATCCGCTTCCAGTCCTACTTCAAACAAAAGAAGGATGATACCCAACTCCGCAAGTACCTTTATCGCTTCCTCAAGGGATATTAAACCGAGAACACTCTGACCTATAATTACACCTGCTGTTACCTCACCGAGGACCGCGGGGATACCCACTTTTGCAAAGAATTCTCCCAAAAGCTTACCCGCAAGTAACATTATGGCTATGTGTAGAAAGAGGGTGCTTATTTCCATAGCTTAAATCCCCGTACTTCCGAATCCCCCGTTCCCTCTGACAGTTTCTGATAAATCTTCCACTTCCTCAATATCCGCCTTTACGACGGGAGCTATAATCAGCTGTGCTACCCTATCCCCCCGCTTTATTTCTACTTTTTCCTCCCCTAAATTTATAAGAATAACCTTTATTTCTCCCCTGTAGTCCGCATCAATCGTACCAGGAGAATTAAGAACGGTAATACCTTTTTTTACAGCAAGTCCGCTCCTCGGTCTTATCTGACCCTCATAGCCCTCGGGTATCTCCAAGATTATACCCGTAGGTATCAAAGCCCTCTCACCCGGTTCCAGTACAACTTTATCATCAACAGCAGCCCTAAGGTCCAAACCCACGGAACCGGGTGTTGCGTAAGAGGGTAACTCTATATCCTTTGCGCTAGGTAGTCTTTTTACCTTAATCCTTATCATTGTTTATCCACACCTATAGTAGTAAGCTTGGGTCTTCCAAGATCGTCAACCTCCATAACTTTAACCCTTATAACATCTCCCACACTAAAAGCCTGCCTTACATCCTTCACAAACCCTGCCATTTTAGAAACATGTAACAGTCCAATCTTGCCCGGCAGAACCTCAACAAAAACACCGTACGGCTCCACCCTCGTTACTTTACCCTCGTATATTTTACCTACCTCAACCTCTCTTATTATCTCCTCTATCATGGATATAGCTCCTCTTATGGACTCTTCCGAAGGTGCAGTTATATAAACATTTCCCTCTTCACCAACCCAAACTTTCGCCTTCGTTTCCTCATATATCTTCTTAATATTCCTGCCACCCGGACCTATTATAAGGGGTGCCTTATCCTCGGAAACCTTGTATATATACATTCTGGGAGCATAGGGAGATAGCTCCTTCCTCGGCTCAGGTATGGCTTCGTACATCTTTTCCAATATAAAGAGTCTTCCTTCCTTCGCCTTCTCCAAAGCCTTCAACATTATCTCCTTTGTTATCCCCTTTATCTTTATGTCCATCTGAACACTCGTTATACCATCTCGCGTACCCGCAACCTTAAAATCCATATCTCCCAAGTGATCCTCATCTCCCAATATATCTGAGAGAATAACATAATTATCACCTTCCTTTATAAGTCCCATAGCTATACCTGCCACATGCTTTTTAAGGGGAACCCCTGCATCAAAGAGGGCTAACGATCCTCCGCAAACCGTTGCCATGGAGGTTGAACCATTGGATTCAAGTATATCTGAAACTACCCTTATTATATAAGGAAATTCTTCCTCGGAAGGTATTAACGGCTCTATAGCCCTTTCAGCCAATGCTCCATGACCTATCTCCCTTCTTCTTGGAGGACCCCAAGGTTTTGCCTCTCCACCGGAGAAAGGTGGGAAATTGTAATGAAGCATAAATCTCTTAAAGGTTTCCCCTTCCGCTATGGTTTCTATAAGCTGTGCCTCGTTGGGAGCACCGAGGGTAACGGTAACAAAAGCTTGGGTTTGCCCCCTTGTAAACACCGCAGAACCGTGAGGTCTTTCATAAGGATGTACATCTATGGTGATGTGCCTTATATCGTCCGGTTTTCTTCCATCTATCCTAACTCCCTCCTTCAATATTTTTTCTCTCATTAATTTACTCTCAAATTTCTTAAAGGCATACTTTGCTTTGAACATAAGGTCTTCTGGAATCTGATAAGTTGATACAAATTCATCAAATATCTCACCCAACTTTCTGTTCCTTTCCTTTTTATCTCTAATGGAAAAAGCTTCAATGATTTTATCCTTTGAGAAAGATTCAAGGGCCTGCTGGAGTTCCTCGGGCAAATCAATGGGGGGAACCTCTACCTTGGGTACACCTACTTGTTCCCTCAGCTTTTCCTGGGCATCAATAATAGGCTTAATAACTTCAAGCCCATAAAATAGCGCTTCCGCCAAGATATCCTCGGGTATCTCTTTACCTCCTCCCTCAACCATAACTATGGCATCCTCCGTACCCGCCATTACTATTTCCAGATCCGCTTCCTTTCTCTCCTCATAACCCGGATTAACAACATACTCACCGTTAATCCTACAGACCCTTAATCCCCCTATAGGACATTGAAAAGGTATCCTTGATATATGAAGGGCTGCAGAAGCACCGGTTATGGCAAGAACATCGGGATCATACGCATCATCCGCTGAAAGAGTGAGGGCGGTTATTACAACATCATGAAAAAATCCCTCGGGAAATAGAGGTCTTACGGGTCTATCTATAACCCTTGAAACTAAGATCTCCCTATCCGTCGGTTTACCTTCCCTCTTTATAAAACCTCCTGGTATCCTACCGTAGGCTGATCCTCTCTCCCTATAATCAACCGTTAAGGGGACAAAATCAACATTTTCAACAGGATCATCCGACATAACTGCGGTTACAAGGACAGCGGTTCCCCCCTGTCTTACTACAACAGCACCATCTGCCTGCTTTGCATATCTTCCCGCTTCTATAATTATAGGATCCTTCCCTACATAAGCCTGAACCTTTATCATGGTCATTTAACCTTCAAGTTTAGTTTTTCTACAATCCTTTGATAGCTTTCGGGATCATTTTCCTTAAGGTAATCCAATAATCTTCTTCTTTTGTTTACCATCCCTATCAATCCTCTTCTGGAATGTAAATCCTTTTTATTCTTCTTCATGTGTTCCGTAAGCCTGTTTATCCTTTCTGTCAATATGGCTATCTGAACTTCCGCGGAGCCGGTATCATTCTCATGCTTTTGAAATTCCTTTATAAGCTCCCATTTTCTTTCCTTTGACAAGGGCATCGCAAACACCTCCTTTATTAACCACCGCCATAATTTGTCTGATCCACTTCCATTTCAAATTCCTTTATAAAATGCTCTATAAAGTTTACGAGATCAATGAGATCCTTCTCAAGGTAAGATTCATGAAGCTCTATCTTTCTCTCCTCAAATTTATCCGGTGATAAATAATATCTTACCCTAACATAGGGATACTTTTCATCCTCCGACCACTCCTTATCCCCCGGAAGGACAACACTGACTTCCGTATCAAGCCCTTCCGTTTTTTCCTCAAAAACTTCCTTCAGTGCCATAAGCTTACTTTCATACTTATCAAAGGTAGCCATGGTGGAGCTATTTTATCACATCAGAATCTATTCCGTAAACAGAAATTCCGTGCTTTTCCGCAAGATCAAGCATTTTTTCCTTATCAACCATGTAAACATTACCTGCCTCAAGAAAAAGCACATCCGCACCCACATTTATCATCACTTTTATAGTATCAACACCGACGGTGGGTACATCCACCCTAAAATCCTGATTATCTCTTCCCACCTTTAAAACCTTGCACCCTTTTCCCGCTATTCTACCTGCCCTTTCTATGGTCTTCTGGGTACCTTCCATAGCTTCAACAGCTACAACAGCTTTATCCTTCAAAACTATAGTCTGTCCCACATCAAAATTTGCCATAGCCTTTGCTATAGGGAATCCAAACACAGCATCGTCCATGGCACTTTTCCCAGGAGCCACACCGTTCATAGGCCCCTTTTCAGATAGTATTGAGGAAAGGAAAGGCTTGGGATTTATAAAACTGAACCCTTTTTTTTCCATGTACAGCATAAAACTTTTTATAAGATCCGCAGGTTTCCTCGTAGAAGACCCTGCAATGACAGACTTAGCATCCTCATCAGTAAAATTTTTATATACAAGCCTATGTTCAAACTTTCCCAACATAACCACTCTCTTTATACCCCTCTCTTTAAACAAACCTATAAGCTCTCCTACCTTGCCAAAAGCCAATCTTTCTTCCGTATGTATATTCGTTATACCTTCAATACCTACTGCAAAAACCTTTTCTCCCCTTTTCTCCGCTTCCTTCTTAAAAATGCCAGGCAGGGATCCTGAACCCGCTATTAAACCTATCATCTTCCGTAAAAAATTTTAAAATAAAACTGATGAGTTGCAAACTCATTATATCAGTAGGATGCGATTTTATAGTTTGTTTCTTGCTTGACAATCTTGATGTAAAAGAAATAAGGGTAGAAAAAAGAGAAAAAACGAGATTGCTCGGCAGTATCTTTAAAGGAAAGATAAAAAGACTTGCAAAAGGAATGGACGGATTTTTCGTTGATATAGGCTTGGATAGAGAGGCGTATCTTCCTTATAAAAAGTATGAAAATGGAAATTCATTAGAATGTTCATGTAAACCAACAATAGGATCCGAAGTACTCGTACAAGTTAAAAGGGAACCAGAAGATGATAAAGGTCCAAAGGTAAGCTGTAAAATAAGTCTGCCCGGTAAATATGTAGTTTACCTGCCGTACGACAATACTATACATTTTTCAAGTAAGATACCCGAGAAGAAAAGGGAGTTCTTCTCAAGAATATTATCAAGCTATATTAAAAATGAGGGAATAATAGTAAGAACAGCAGCACTAAAA
>WFWF01000116.1 GCA_015491275.1 Aquificales bacterium
ATATTATGAGGATAACCCCCAATGGTACCCTCATCTTGCCTATTTTCAAACCATTCGGAACGGTCCACATCCTTACAATTTCACCCACCGGATCCGGCAGATTGGCAACATCCCTTAGAACCTTTATCATTCCGTCAATCCTTTTATCATTGAGGGTAAGTCTGTCTATAACAGAGGGTTTAAGCCCCATATCCTCAGCAGATTTTATATCCTTCTTATTTTCTTCCTTTATTTTTTCACGCTCCGCATCTATAAGCTCGGAAGCAATAATAAGTGCCTTATTCTTCTGGGAAGTTTTAAGGGATGATAATGTCCTCAGAACAGACCTTGCCCTTTCTACCTTTTCTTCAACATAACTTTCAATATCAGTAACTTTCATGCTTTTAAATTATATCTCAAAAGGTAGCTATATCAGATAGCAAGCTAAGTTTATCAACAGCAAGAAGTACACCCAAGGTTATAAGAAGCACCCCTCCCGTAATTTCAACATACTTAAAGTATCTACCGAAATTCTTTATGAACTCAATAAATGCGGAGAATAAAAGGCCCGAAATAAGAAAAGGTATTGCAAGACCTGAAGAATAGGCAAAAAGCAATATAGCTCCCTCCATAACCGTTTCCTTCTGGGATGCATAAAGGAGTATTGAACCCAGAACCGGACCAATACAGGGGCTCCACCCGAGGGCAAAGACTATGCCGAGGATTAAAGCACCTACGAAGGAAATCCTTGTCCTAATTTCTGGTCTTGCTTGCCTGTAAAGAAGATGGTGTACCTTAAGAAGATACAAACCGTAGGCTATGGCTATAGCAAGATAAAGGCTTAACAGTTCCCTTCTGGTTATAATATCCAGCAGATGAGCAAGTAAGCCTGCAACAAGGAATAGGACAATTATTTTATTTAAATGTCTGCTTAAAAATAATCCCGAAAAGTGCAGACCGAAAAATATTACCAATCCCCCGCCAACCTGCGCTATCTCCCTCTGATAACTTTTAAGGAAACTTCCTATAAAGGAAGCTGAGGCACCCAAAAGGGTGAATATAATTACAAAGCCGAGTACAAAGAAGAAAGCGGATATAAAAACCTTGAAATTGATAAGTCTCTTGTTTTCTTCTACATCTTCAACACCCACACCGGATATGTAAGAGAGATACCCAGGTATTATAGGAAGAACACAGGGCGATAAAAAACTCACAATTCCTGCGGTGAATGCAACAGCCAGTGATACATCAAACATGGGATATTAATATATACTCAAATACCCCAAGTTCCATGATATTTCACAATTCATCAACAAATATCTTTTCCGGGATATCAGTCTTTATGATTCCTTTTTCATAGCCCTTCCTTAGCAGTAATCTTACAGCCCTTCTCCCGTCATCTCCGTAATCAACGGTATAACGGTTCACATACATACTTACAAAGGTATCTGTTCTCTCAAAACTATCACTTATATCCCTTGCATAATTTATTGCATGTTTCAGGGCTTCCTCCCTGTTATTAAGAGCGTATTTTATGCTTTCTCTTAAAAGCGCATCTATCTCTTTCATCGCCTTGTTACCGAGATCCCTTCTTACCGCCACACAACCGAGGGGTACGGGCAGTCCAGTTTCTTTCTTCCACCACTCACCCAAATCCAAAAATTTATATAAACCGTAATCTTCATAGCTTATTTGACCCTCGTGAATGATCAAACCCGCATCAACCTCACCTTCCTTAACTGCGGATAAAATTGAGTCAAAGTGCATTTCCACGGGTAAAATATTCTCCTCGTACAGATTCAGGAGAAGGAAGGCAGTCGTGTATTTACCGGGAACACCTATCCTTAACCCTTTTATACTGTCCTTCTCGCCCCTCGTTACAATAATGGGTCCGTAACCGCCTCCCACACTTCCACCGCATGTAAGCACCGCATACTTATCACTTATATACGGATAAACATGAAAGGATACAGCTGTAACCTCATAGGTTCCCCTCAGGGCTTCCCTGTTTAGAGTTTCAATGTCTTTAAGTATATGCTCTATCTCATAATCCCTTGTATCAATAACACCTTCAGCAAGGGGGTAAAACATAAAGGCATCATCAGAATCAGGACTGTGAGCTATCCTTATCTTCATGGTGCAATCCAATTATCCTTTTCCATTACGGATTCAAAATTTTCCTGAACCTTCTGGGATATTTTATAAGAACAGAATTCTGGACCGCACATAGAACAGAACTTTGCTGTCTTGTAGCCCTCCTGAGGCAATGCTTCATCATGATACTCCCTTGCTGTTTCTGGATCTATCGCCAATTCAAATTGTCTGTTCCAATCAAAGGCATATCTTGCCTTAGACATCTCAAGATCCCAATCCCTCGCACCGGGCCAGTTTTTGGCAACATCCGCAGCGTGTGCCGCTATCTTATAAGCTATTACACCTTGTTTAACATCTTCCACATTGGGCAACCCAAGATGTTCCTTAGGAGTAACATAACACAGCATTGAAGCTCCGTACCATCCAGCCATTGCGGCACCTATTGCACTCGCTATATGGTCATAACCTGGTGCAACATCTATAACTAAGGGTCCCAATACATAAAAGGGTGCTTCTTTACATATTTCTTGCTGTTTCCTCATATTCATCTCAATCTGATCCATGGGTACATGACCAGGTCCTTCTACCATCACCTGTACATCATGCCTCCATGCCCTTTCTGTAAGTTCGCCGAGCACCCTCAATTCAGCAAATTGGGCTTCATCGGAAGCATCCGCTATGGCTCCGGGTCTAAGCCCGTCCCCTAAGGAAAAGGCAACATCATACTTTTTAAATATCTCGCATATCTTATCAAAGTGTTCATACAGTGGATTCTGTTTGCCGTGTTCAAGCATCCACTGAGCCATTATAGCACCGCCCCTTGAAACTATACCCATAACCCTGTGCTGAACCAAAGGAAGGAATTCTCTCAAGACACCCGCATGTATGGTCATATAGGAAACACCGTCCTTTGCTTGCTCTTCAATAACATCAAGAATGAGATCCACCGTCATATTTTTTACATCACCCTTCGCTTCCTTCAGAGCCTGATATATAGG
>WFWF01000117.1 GCA_015491275.1 Aquificales bacterium
AAGGTGGTTGTTCCCTGTGTATATTTCCAGAGGGGACAAGGGCGGGAAAAGGAGCCTTTCTAAAACCCAAGCCGGGTGTTGGTATGCTTGTATTAAAAAGCGGTGTTAAGGTTCTGCCAGTATATTTGGGCGGTACGGATGATGTCATGCCAAGGGGTTCCCTTTTACCCAAACCTTTTGGAGACATAAAGGTTGTTATAGGGAAGCCTTTGGAGTATAGAAAGGATAATATATCAGCAATAGATCCTTATGAATATGTAGCGGAGGATATTATGAAACATATAAGGGAGCTTGCGGAAAGTGTGCGGTAAGCCCTTTATCATAGGAGTTATAGGTTTTAAGAACACAGGAAAAACAACCCTTGTTGAAAAGATAGTCTGTTTTTATAAAGGAAAGGGATACACGGTAGGATATATAAAGCATGATCCTAAGGGTCACGGGGTTACTGATAAAGAAGGTTCCGATACATTCAGAGTAAAGCCTCTAACCGATCGCACCCTGCTTGTTTCTCCCGATGTTATAACCCTTTGGGACTTCAATAATAAGGGTATTGATGAAATTATAAGGGATTACTTTTCCGATTTTGACATTGTTGTGGTGGAGGGATTTAAAAATGAAAGGAGTATTCCCAAGATAGCCATAGGGGATGTTGAAGGCGATAATATATTCTTGCGTGTCGGGGAAGGCTGGAGCTTTAATGATATAATTAAAAAGGTAGAGGAGTTAAGGAATGACAAAGATAAGGCATCTTGAAATTTGTCCTTACTGCCATAGAAAAGCCCTTGAAGTGAACGAGCTTGAGGAACCTTATCCCCGTGTGGAAGCGGTGTGTAAATGCTGTGGCTACAGATCTTATGATAAGCCTATGTTCCTTGATGAAAATAAGTTTCGTGATATTCTTGATAAGCTCGGAAGAAAACAGATAGGGGAGATATGCGTTGATGATAAATGTGGGTCCGATGAGGTTATAAGGCTCCTGAGGGAAGGTAAATATACGGAATACAGATGCCTTGCCTGTGGCTTTGAGTGGAACAGTTCGGAGATGGAAGAAGTTATAGATAGGGTTAAAGAGGTACGTGGAAGATTAAAGGAAGGGGAAAAGTTGGAGGATGTTCTTATTCACGAGGAAGGTGTGTGTCCCCTTTGTGGATGGGATATAGGTCACAGGTATGAAGGATACCTTGTTGCCATAGAGTGTCCCATATGCGGTTATCATAATGAGTTCAGGGAAGAGTTGCCCGAAGTGGATCCGGATACTATTGATTGTCCCGAGTATGAGAGACCCGAGGAGGCTGGCTGAAGTATATGATAAGGTGAAAACCCTCCTTTGAAGGCAAAGCTTCAACCTTCCAACCGTGATCTTCCGCTATCTTTTTAACTATAGCCATCCCCAGCCCCATACCCTTAGGATTCTCCGAATAGTAGGGTATAAAGATAAGATCTTTTTTATCTTCAGAAATTCCTTTGCCATTGTCTTTATACTCTATATAATCGTCAGTTATTCTTATCATTGCCTCCGTCGCTCCCCATTCTATACTGTTGTTTATGATATTAAAGAACATATCCTTGAGCAGACTCCTGTCAGCGGATATCCTTTTATTACCTTCAATTTTTATATTAAATCCCCCGGATTTATAAAGCCCCAGTATATCTTCAAGATAGGATCTGAGGTCAATAGACTCGGGTTTAAACTCTTTGTAATGGGTAAGATGTTTGAATTGATCCACGAGAATTTTTATTCTGTCAACCTCTTTTATTACCCTTTCCGCCAGCTGTTTTATCTTATCGGGATCAAATTCATCTTTCATTATTATTCTTGAAATCCTTTCCATACTCAGTCTCAATGGGGTCAAGGGATTTTTGATTTCATGAGCTATCCTTTTAACCGCTTCCTGCCATGTTTTAAATCTCTCCGCCATTATGATAGGTCTTACATCCTCGTATATAAGTATCCTGCCTTCACTCACATCAAGCTTTTCCACCCTTATATCCGAGCTTAAAGGAAGATTTTCCAGGCTTTTTATACTTTTACCGGTAAGGTCTTCCTTTATGTTGAACATATCTTTGAATGCCTTATTTACCCTTACTATCCTGTCGGAGCCGTCCGTATATACTATACCCACTGGCAGGGAATCAATGAGTCTTTCAAGGATATCCCTCTCCCTTCTTAAATCTTCATATATAGTTTTAAGGTTATCCCTCATCTTCTTAAAGGAGCGGGACAGATGTTCTATCTCATCCCCCGTCGTATGAACCTCCACATTGGTTTCAAGCCTTCCGTGGGCTATTTGGGTTGCACTCCTTGAAAGATCTTCAATGGGTGTGCTTATATGTCTTGCTATAAGCATACTTATCCATACAGTGGCAAGGGCTGTTATAAGGGTTATAAGCACCATAAAAAAGACATAAATACCCGCTATTATATCCCTTGAGCTTACAAAGCTTCTGAATTCGGAAGATAGCTTTACAAGAGCATTAATAGTTTCCTGCAATTTAGTATTTTTTTCTATACCTATCTCATAGTAGCCGTTATAAGCGATGCAGAGTACCGCCTTTTTTCCTTCGTACATTATGTCAAAATTGCATGCGTTTACCCTTTTAATATCGGAGATCCCGGGCAGTGTTTCTTTAATCTTATTTATCTCTTCTCCCTTTGATAGCATGTACAGTATTACATTTCTGTAAAACTTTATTTGGTCTAATATTTCCTTTTCCATTTCCTTTCTTGCTTCCTTTGAAAGACCGTATATGGAGGTTGCCCTGTGGGATGCGTAGGTTTTTGTAGCCTGAACGAGAATTAAGGAGGAAGATATATTCAGAAGTAGTAAGGGTATGAAGAGATAAAGAAAGAGGATGTTGGATAGTTTTTTCCTCAGTTTTCCCTTTGATTCTCTCAGATAGACCTTTATTAATTTTCTGAATGATATTGTAAAAACGACTATCAGTACAAGGAGATCAAAGTTTATTATCAGGAGTATCCAATAATAGCCGGGATCGGGGAGCCTGCTTAGGTTTTTAAAGAAACCGTAGTTTATTATTCCGAATAGGACAGCAAGAAGGAGAAGACTAAGATAAATCCTTTTCACGATTACTCATTTTCCGCATCCTTTATATGTTTATGTTTTATCATCTCACCTTCCGCCCAGTATATTGCCGCCTCCGCTATATTCTCCGCATGATCCGCTATCCTTTCAAAGTGCCTTGCCACAAAGGAGAGGTTTATAGCCTTCTTTATATTTCTCGGATCTTCCATAACATAGGTTATGAGTTCCCTTTCCAGCTGATGATAAAGTTCATCAACCATATCATCTCTTTTTATCACCTTTTTGGCTATCTCCGTATCCCTGTTTAAAAAGCTTATAACACCGTCTTCAACCATCTCATGGGCTATCTCTGCCATCATTGTGAGATTCACATAGGGTTTAAGGGGAGGTTCTTGGGCAAGAAGAATGGATCTCTCCGCTATATTCTCAGCCTCATCGCCCATCCTTTCAAGATCCGATACTATCTTATATATTCCCATTACGAGCCTGAGATCGCTCGCCTCGGGTTGATAAAGGGCTATCATCCTTATACATTTCCTTTCTATTTCAACTTCATATCTATCTATTACATCGTCGTTTTTTATTATTTCCTCCGCGGTTTCTATATCCTGATCATTAAGTGACTTTATGGCGGACTTTATGGATTTTTGAACATGAGAAGCCATTTCTATAACGAGTTTTTTAGTCTCTTCAAGTTCTTCAAAAAATTTCATAGGTTAGCATCCTTCCTCATCTATGGTGGAATAAAGG
>WFWF01000118.1 GCA_015491275.1 Aquificales bacterium
ATACCATATTACCCATACGGGTTACTGTAGTTGGTATGAGTTTGCAAAGAAGATTCTTGAATTTGCAGGTTTAAGTGCGGATATTGAACCGGTAAAGCATACGGAATTCCCTACTAAGGCAAAAAGGCCCCTGTGGAGCGTTTTGGGAACTAAAAAGGGAATTGAATTAGGACCATGGGAGGAAGGGCTTGAGAGGTTTATTCATTTTATTAAATAAAGTTAATAATGCGATTTAAAAAGAAATTTTTTTCTATAGCAATACTTATCTGCATAGACCTCTGTGCTTTCCTTACCTCTTTTATACTTTCTTTCTACAGCAGGAAACTTGTTAATCTGCTCCCTTTTGATCTTATAAGATTTGAAGCAACATATGGTTATTTTATAAAGCTTTGGTGGATACCCATTATATTTATCCTGTTCATAGCCTATGAGAATCTATATACAAAGAGATATCCCTTCTGGGATGAGGCGAGGGAGCTTGTAAAGGCGGTAACCATATCAGTGGTTGTGGTTTTTGCTATTGTTTCATTGGGTAAGAAGACCGAGGATATATCAAGATTGACTATTCTCTTCTTATGGGGTTACAGTCTTTTTCTTTTTCCCATGTTTAGGTTTATCGGTAAACGTATGCTTTACAGATACGATGTATGGAAAAATAATTTGCTTATATTAGGGGCAGGTAAAGCTGGTACTACTACAGCTCAGGGACTTATTCAGGATAAGCATCTCGGTTATAAGGTTGTGGGCTTTCTTGATGATTTTAAAAGGGGCAGTGTTGAAATAGAGGGAGTTAGCATACCCATACTCGGGAGTTTGGGTGATTTTAAAAAAGTGGTAAAGGAGAAAGATGTAGAAACTGTTGTTATAGCAATACCGTCAATGGGAAGGGAAAAGATTTCTGAGCTTACCAATGAGGTTCATAAGTATGTTAACAGAATATTTATAGTCCCGGATCTTAAAGGTATAGCGTTGTTGAATAGCGAACTTTATCATCTTTTTGTTCAACAGCTGTTTCTCATCAAAATAAAGAACAACCTTGACTCACGACTAAATCAGCTTATGAAAAGAGGATTTGACATTATTATATCTCTACTAATTCTCCCTTTTATTTTGCCTCTAATATGCATCATAGGACTTGCTATAAAGCTTGATTCACCCGGAGGTATTTTTTTCCTGAACAGACGACTCGGCAAAGACGGAAAAATATTTAATTGCTATAAGTTCAGAACAATGTATGAAAACAATGATGAGATACTAAGAGAATATCTTAAGAAGAACCCCTACGCAAGGCGTGAATGGGAAAAATATAAAAAATTGAAAGGTTATGATCCCCGGGTTACTCGTGTGGGAAGATTTTTAAGGAAGTTTTCCCTTGATGAGTTGCCCCAGATATTTAATGTTTTAAGAGGAGAAATGAGTCTTGTAGGACCAAGACCTTACTTACCGAGGGAAGAGAAGGATATGGGAGAGTATAAAGAGACTATACTTATGACAAGACCGGGTATAACCGGACTCTGGCAGATATCGGGCAGGAATGAACTTACTTTTGATCACAGGCTTCAATTAGATACATGGTATGTCCTTAATTGGTCCCTATGGCTTGATATAGTCATTTTATTGAAAACTATTGTGGTTGTACTTAAAAGGGAGGGAGCATATTAATCTTTTCAATCTCCTCTTCCATATTTCTCTGTTCTTCTTTGCCGTTCTTTTTTCATACTTTACGGGCAAAATAGAGGATTCTTACTACAAAAATATACATTTAAGTGTTGAAATTTGGGGAGATTTAAGTTATGAGGACCGAATTATAAGAGTTCCTGTAAGGATATTGGAATGTACAGAGTTAGATATAGATGGAAGGAAAGCGTTAATTTTTGTGAGGGGGGATTCATTTCCTGAGGGAAGATACTTTTTGATAAAGGGCAACCTAAGAATAAAAGAGGGAAGGATATACATATGGACCCAGTCCAAAAATATTTTACCGCTGAATATATACTCCGTGAGGGATTTTTTGATAGAGAGATACCTAAGAGCATCCGGAGGTTGGAAAAGAGTGGGTATAGGTATTTCCTTTCTTTTCGGAGAGCCGAGGGATGTTATTGATCCTTCCGTAAAAGGTGATTTTTTAAGAACTGGTTTAATACACTTTCTTGTCATAAGCGGTCTTCATGTAGGTGTAATATCTCTGATCCTTTCCTTCCTATTACCAAGACCTTACGGTTATTTTCTTGCAATTGTAGGTGTTTGTACTTATCTCCTTTTTATAGTTCCCTCAGAACCGCCTGTATTGAGGGCGGGTTTTATGTTTCTTTTACTTATATTATCAAGGCTGGTCCACAGAAAGGTAAATCCTTTAAATACACTCCTATTTTCCGCTTCCCTTATTC
>WFWF01000119.1 GCA_015491275.1 Aquificales bacterium
ATGAGAAGATAGTGAAGTCTGTATGCGGTTCATGTCATGGGATAAGGGGGTATGAGAGGATACTGACTGTGAGTCCTGGACTTGACATGTGGTTATTTGATGGTAAGGATCAGCAGGATTGGGAGATAACGGTGGGGAGGATGATAAATGTGAATGGGGCTGTAGTACCCGGAGGTCAAGGTGGGACGATATACATGAGGATAGTTAATTGGCTTGTTAGCAATGCGCCACTTGGGTGTTGTGGGTATATACCTGTTAGTGAGCCACAGCTTATAGCACAGGCGGCGTGCGGGACATGTCATGGGATAGTTATAGGGAGTGCTACGAATAACAAGAGGCTAACGAGGGGGATGTCGTTGTATCTTGGTATAGTTTATGGGTGGGATGCTATGCCTTTGGGTAAGGATGTGGTACATTGGACTAAGACAGTGAACAGGATGGTACAGAGGAGGATAGCGACAGGGGGAAGCATACCTGATGCACAGCAGAGGGAGGCTATGATAAATTGGTTTGTACAGGAGGCTAATCCGTCTGTTTACAGTGATCCTGGAACGCAGGGTTTAAGGGATGGAAGGGAGCTTTATATGACCTATTGTCATAAATGTCACGGACCTACTGCGGGGGGTTCCTATATGGACTTAAGCAAACAATGGGTAACCAATCTCGGTGTAGGAGATCCGCCTGCAAGTTCTCCTACCACGGTGGGTCCGCCCACTTTAAGGGGACAACCTTCTGGTATGATGCACTGGTGGCCCCCTGGTGGAGATTTTTCAATAATGCCTTACTATTTATGGAACAACTATTCTTATGGATTTCCTGATAGGAGAGTGCATAGCAATGAGTGGAGCCTTATAGCCAATTTCTTATCAAGTTTTGGTGGAACATGGGGAGGAATGATGGGTCCTGCGAACTACGGTTATGATACGGATTATTTACCTCCTGAGGGTGATGGAGATGGAGATGGTACTATAGAGTATGGGTGGGATTCAACGCCACCTTCTGCTCCTACAGGAGTACAGGCTGTGGGAGGTACAGGTTCTATAAGTGTGACATGGAATGCTAACAATACAGAGAAGGACTTTATGGGGTATTTGGTATTTTACCAACCTGTGACGAGTTGTAATCCTGATTGTTCAAGTTGTCAGTGGTGGACGAGGGCGAACACTGTTGTGAGCACGTTGGACAATGTGGAGTATCAGATGCCTGTGTATGGTGGTAGTTATACTATAACGGGGTTGAATCCGGGTGATTATTGTGTGGCTGTGGCTTCTGTTGACTTTGCATGTTGGAGTCCGAGACCTGCAAATATGGCTGTACCGTGTAACTTCTCTGAAACCACGGTGGGACCAGTACAAGTTCAGTGAGGGGCTTTTAGCCCCTTACATATTTGTATATGAGCAAGAAAATTAAACTCCAAATAGTTAATATTAATAGTGTGCCTAATACCCCTAAAGGAAGGGAGTTCAATTCATACTTAATTACGAAAATGTCATTCGGTCCATTTACATTGTTGTTGTTATACAAATCCTCCGAATAGGTTAACCCCGTGAGAGTAAATCTGGTCTCCTCTTTATAGAAGAATTTAAGGAGGTCATGTTTACTCCCTCCTATCACTATTGAACGATTCATACCCCTTAGGTCTTTTGTAAACTCAACTATAAAAATATCGTAGTTATTTTTATCTGTAATACTTTTTCTTAAATCAGTAGTCACAGGAAATTCGTATGAGGTTGTGGATCCCCCCACCCATATATGCTCCTTTTCTACAATAAAGTTGCTTATAGTATCGTCTCCGTAACCTCCTATATAAGTAAAACCTTTAAGTTTTGAGAGTAGCGGATCAAAAACAGCAAGCCATGCATCCGGATGTCGCATATCGGATATAAGCGGTTTATAAGAATCCCTTCTGTAGGGCATATCCCATGAGCTTGTCTTACCCCCAACATATATGTTTCCCTCATTGTCAACCCTTATAAAACCTGCATTATCCGGTGCGGATCCTCCTATGTAAGTTGAGGCTACAAGTTCAGAAAGATCCTTGTTAAGCTTTATCACTATGCCGTCTATTATTCCACTGAAGGTTTTATCAAAGCTTTTATCCCTTGTAGGAAAATCATAGGACCATGTCAAACCCGATATATAAACATACTTATCATCTACATACATTCCTAAGGGTGCGTCACCGTCCTTACCGCCTACGAAGGTACTTGCTATTATTTCCTCAAGATCCTTATCAAACTTAGTAATAAAAATATCTATACTTCCACCGTTAAATGTTCTGTCGTATGCATTCTTTGTAGTGGGGAAATCGGGTGAGGATGTTTCACCTGCTACATATACATATCCTTCCTTATCAATGAATATGTCATAGGCGAATTCATAAAAACTGCCACCGAGCCTGAAGGATCGTAGCATCTCACTGAGATCTCCTTTTATCTTCAGTACAAAAGCCTTGGAGTGTCTCGGTGTGTAAGAACCGAACTGCCTTCCTTTAACAGGAAAATCCTTTGACATAGTCCAACCGCATACATATATATTTCCCTCATCATCTATTACGGCGGATCTTGGCCATTCCTCCGTTGAACCGCCTATTATGGCTACTCCTTTAATATTTTTTAAATCCTCGCTTAACCTTATGATGAGAATATCCCAGGAAATATTTTTGCCCTTTTTAAGGCGGTAGTTAGTATTACCCTCGGGAAAATCCGGTGAAGAGGTGTACCCGACTATGTAATAGTCTCCCTTTTCCGATTTAATCAGTTTTACTGGCTCTTCTACCCCGGATCCGCCTATGTTTCTGTAATAGACTATCGGATCTATGTACAGTTTTCTGCTTTTATCATATTTGTCCACTTTAAAACTGTAAGTGTTTTTATCTATAATACGAAAGCTGACATCAACCGATATCTTTTTACTACCAATTAATTGATATCCTATCGGTTTTGAAAATATAACCTCTTCACCCTGTGATGTTTTTACAACAAGATTTCCCTCATGCAGTCTTAGGGAATTTATACCTTCTAATTGTATTTTTAATGCATTAACATCCGTATACTCATCTATAACAAATACCTTTTCAATACTGTTCTCTCGCGGAATAATGACAACTCTGTAGCCCTTATCAGAGACTACGGAGATTTTGTAAAAGCCCTTAAGTTTACGGGTACTGTCGCCTCTGTAAATGAATACGGGGAATGTATCATCAGTAAAATCGGTATAACAGGATGTACATAATTTCTCGGAGAAATCCGGATATATAATGTAGCCCTTTTCTATCTTTACATTGTAGGGAATTCCTATAGATATGAGCCCTTCTCCGTTTTTATAAAAGAAGGAGAATGACGCAAAGGTGATAATGTGATTGAATAGCAGTAATAATAAACAATACTTAATCACCCTCATTTTACAACCCCTAAAATATTAACACAAACCGCCTATTATGTTAAAATAGAATGCGGAGGTAGGGAAATGAAAAAGGTAATGTTTACGGGATTGGCAGGCATCACCCTTATAGCTTTTGGTTTTTCTCAAGCTTCTACGGATATTGTGGACAAATGCGGAAGTCCGAAGGAAGTCTTTACGAAGTATGCCTTGGACAAATGCTATGCGGAATACTTTAATGCTATTCTTGAAAATAAGAAAAAGGCTGCGGATATAGAGAAAAGGATGAAAGCCCTTGAAGATAAAATGGCAAAGCTTGATAGCAAGGTTAATGACATGGCTGGTAGGCTTGATGCCCTTGAGGGCAAACTTAATGAGCTTGAAAATAAAATAAAGGAATCCATAGAACCTTCCATTGGGGTGGAAGCTACGGTTTATTTCGCCTTTGATAAATTCACTTTGTCTGAAAAGGCAAAGCAGGTACTTGACGGTATTGTTGAACAACTCAAGGACAAAAATATTACTGAGATACTTATCATAGGATTTGCGGATCCGAGGGGAACCAATAGGTACAATTATAAATTGTCAATGGAAAGGGCGCAGAGTGTTGCATCCTATTTGGTTAAAAAAGGTGTGGACATGAGCAGGATAAGGATGGCTTCCTACGGAGAAGAGCTTGCAAAGATGATAGGTAAAACTTACAGGGAACAGAGGGCGGTAAAAGTACTGGGTCTTACCTATTAATGTCTCCGGAGGAACAGCTTAAATTAATAAAGGAAGGAACCGTTGATATAATAGAAGAGGGGGAGCTGTTAGAAAAGCTAAAAAGGGGTAAACCCCTTAAGGTTAAAGCAGGTTTTGACCCCACCGCTCCGGATCTTCATCTTGGTCACACTGTACTTCTTCAAAAATTGAGACAGTTTCAGAAACTAGGTCATGTGGTTTACTTTATAATAGGGGACTTTACTGCAATGATAGGAGATCCCACTGGCAGAAGCGAAACGAGACCTCCCCTTTCACGGGAAGAGGTGTTAAAGAATGCGGAAACCTATAAAGAGCAGGTGTTTAAGATACTTGATCCGGATAAAACAAACATAGTATTTAACAGTCAATGGTTGAATAAATTGGGTACAAAGGGAGTTATAGAGCTGTCCGCAAAATATACTGTAGCCCGTATGCTTGAAAGGGATGATTTCAGTAAGAGATATAAAGAAGGGATACCCATACATATCCATGAATTTTTGTATCCTTTACTGCAAGGCTATGATTCGGTGGCAATTGAAGCGGATGTTGAGTTAGGTGGTACTGATCAGAAGTTTAACCTTCTCGTAGGAAGGGATATTCAAAGGGAATATGGACTTGAACCGCAAGTCTGTATAACCCTTCCCCTTCTCGTAGGGACGGACGGTGTGAGGAAGATGTCCAAATCCTACGGTAATTACATAGGTATAACCGAAGAACCTAAAACAATGTTCGGGAAGATAATGTCCATATCTGATGAACTTATGTGGGAATACTACGCTTTATTGACGGATTATACGGAAAGGGATATTGAAAGTATGAAAAAAGAGATGCATCCCATGGAAGCCAAAAAGAAGCTTGCCCATTACTTG
>WFWF01000120.1 GCA_015491275.1 Aquificales bacterium
GAAGCAAAGGTCTTTAAAATCATATCTCCCGCCTTGTGACCGTACGTATCGTTCAATTTTTTAAATTTATCAATATCAACCATTACTACAGAAAGATCCTTTTTATTCCTTTTACTCCTCTGTATCTCCCTTACAAATACCTCATCAATAAATCTCCTATTGTAAAGCCCTGTAAGAGGATCCCTTATAGACAGTTCCCTGTTTATCTTTATAAGTCTTAGGTTTGATACAAATGGACCGAAGGCGCTGAAAAGATCCTGAAGGAAGGTTATCTTCTCCTGAGTAAAAAAGTTTTCCTCCTTAGACATAAGGGTAACTATTGCAAGAATATTACCAGAAACAGAGATAGTTATACACATATAGGATTTAACATCTGGTGATATATGGGCATAAGGACACTTGAAATCCCTTCCCGAATTAACAACAAAATAATTACTTGAAACCATAGCTTTACACATATCTATATCAAGTTCAAGACAGTCCCTTAACCACAACCTTTCTTCTTGAGCAATAAAAGTATCCATTATCTTGTTAATGGTGCTATCAACCCTGTATATATGAACACCGTCAAAATTAAGCTGTTTTAAAACATGAAGTAAAACCTGATAGGCTTCTTCCTCAGAAGTTGATCTGTTTAAAGAAATTATAAAGTTGTGGAATATCTCAAGCTCTTCCTTCTTTTTTTTAATTTCCTCTTCCATCTCTATCTTTTCGGATATATCCCTTGCAGCAACAAGAATACAAAGTCTTGAATTTATCTCCACCTTTGTAGCTGTTATCTCAACTGGTATTTTCCTGCCGTCTATGGTTTTGTAATACCTCGTACCCTTCACTATGCTGTCCTGCCTTATTATCCTCTGTACATTTTCCATAATGGTTTCTTTGTCCGCATCAACTATATCGTATATGGTAAGACTGGTTATCTCATCCTCAGTGTAACCAAGAGTCTTTATAGCTGAGTAGTTAGCCAAACATATTTTTCCGTTTTCCACATCATAAATAAGAATCATATCGGGTGTAGAATTCAAAATCTTCGTATAAGTTTCAAATCCCTTTCTTACCTCTTCCTCCTTTTTGTGCTCCTGAGTTACATCCCTTATTATGAGCTTTATTCTCCCCCTTTCCTCGGAACCCGTTTTAAGTAAAGAACCGGAAACATCGTATATACAACCGTTATTGCTAAATCTAATTGATTCAAATTTACCATCCTTTATAAGGCTCATATACATTCTTACCCACTCATCCTCGGGAATTATTTCAGTAATGGGAGAATCTATTATACCCACCCCGAAATGTTTTATAGCAGATCTGTTAGCCCATATTATGATATGTCCGTCAGCGGTATCAATAACATCAACTATTATTTCGGGAAGAAGATTTAACATCTCCCTTGTTATCTTTAAGCGCTTTTCTAAGAAATTTCTGTAACTTCCCTCAAAGCTCTGAATTATGTCACGCTGAGTAATTATCCCCACCGCGTTGCCGTCATCGTCCTCAACAACCAAACGCCTGACCCTCCTCTCATCCATTATCCTTACAACTTCAACAATCTCAGTGTTCTCATTAACGCTTAAAACAGGAGAAGTCATATATTCTCTGACGGGTTTATCAATATCAATAAAATTACTGCTCAATCTTAGGATATCCCTCTCTGTAATAATCCCTACCGCTTTACCGTTTTCAAGGATAGGCACAGCCCCTATATTATTCTTTGACATCAGCTCTATGGCATAAGATAGGGGTCTCTCGGGAGATATGCTTATAAAAGGCCTTCCGAGCCCTATAACATGCTTTACCTTTAAAGATGAAGAGATAAGATTCTTGCTAAGATTAACAAGAATATCCCTCTCCGTAACAACGCCGACATACTCCTTTCTGTCATTAACTACAGCAACCCTCCTTATGCTATTCTCCACCATAATAATAAGAGTATGAAAAAGGGTCCTTGATTTGTTTATAGAGATGACCGGTTTTGTAGCATAGTCTATTGCCCTTCCAGAAAGATCAACCCTTTCATAGAAAAATCTTACGATATCCCTCTCAGTTATAATACCTACAGGCTTGTTATCTTCAACAACTACTACAACCCCCTTCCCATATTTATTCATAACCTTTATAG
>WFWF01000121.1 GCA_015491275.1 Aquificales bacterium
CGTCCCCCTTCTGTTTCATATATCCCATTATAATCTTTTCAGATGAAGGGCAAAGACATTTCCGCCTTTGCGGTAGGCACACACATACTAGGTGGTATAATTGCAGGCATGATAATAGGTTACCTTATAGACAGATTCATAGGCACCTCACCGTGGGGAATGCTCATATTTCTCATAATAGGTATAATAGCCGGCTTTTTAAACGCTTACAGAGAAATGAAAAAGGTGCTAAAATAAATATCACTATGAAGGTAGCAGAGTATCAAAAAGAAGGACCCAAAAATTTGGTTGAAGAAGCCCTTGACGGCTACAATAAGATGGGAGAGTTTAAATCGGGGTGTCACAAAGTTAATATTATGCTAAAAGTTGAAAGGGGAAAGGTGAAGGACTGTAAGTTTATCGCAACTAAAAGATGTAAGAAGCTCCTCGCAGTAGCAGATTATGTATGCGAAAATGTAAAAGGGAAATCGGCAAAGTCCCTATCCATAAGCGAGGAAGAGATAGTCAATTTCTTTGGAGACGAAAAGGAAACGGATAAAATAAAAAACAGAGCTGAGATAGTACTGAACGCTTTAAATAACGCCTTGAACTCATCAGGTGAAAAGAAGGCGGAGAAAACCACAAAGGCAAAGAGGGGATGCGGAGCTAAGAAGAAAAAAACCTGTTAATCATAGCCCGCACTATCAAATTCGTTTAAATCGCGGGCTTCTCCCACACCGCCCCACGGTTTTTTTCCGTAGAAGAGAGTTCCTTCTTCTTTTATATTATTGAACTTAGCACCCGAGAATTTTGCCCTTCGCAAATCTGTGTTTATAAATATAACACTATCCAATTTTGCTCCTTCAAAATTTGCATCTTTCAAAAAGGCTTTTGAAAAATCTACTACCTCAAGTACGGCATTCCTGAAGTTTATCTCCTCACCCTTTATATTAGCAAACACCGCATTTTTTATCCTGCTCTCGGAGAAATCCCCGAGACCTATAAAAGCATTTCTAAAATCTGAATCTTTTATGATTGCCCCCTTGAAGCTGACTCTCTGCAGGTTAGCATGGCGGAAGCTGGAACAGCTTATAACACATCCTTCAAAGGATGCATCACTCATAAAGGCATCATTGAAATCAACTTCCGTTATATTAACACCGCTAAAATTTGCACCCGTAAGGGTTGACCCTGAGAATATACAACCTTTGAGATCATAACCCCTGAAATCTTCAAAGGAAAGATCCATATTTGAAAAATCCCTTGTTGTTCCAATTATCTTGTTTACATCTATCTTGCCCATGGTATGTATAATTTTAACCAATGCTCGGCGTTATAGGAGGTAGCGGACTATACAAAATAGATGGGTTTAAGAAAATTGATGAATTGGAAATTGAAACCCCTTTCGGCGAACCCTCTTCTCCTATAATTATTGCGGAGTACGAAGGTAAAAATCTTGCTTTCCTTTCAAGGCACGGCACTGATCACAGCATACCTCCCCATCTCGTTAACTACAGGGCAAATATATGGGCATTAAGGAAGATAGGAATTAAGAGGATACTCGGAATAGGGGCAGTGGGTAGCATAAATGAAAAAATAAAACCAGGTGATTACATAATAATTACTGATTTTCTTGACTTTACAAAATCAAGGAAGAGCACTTTCTACGAAGGAAGGTTCGGCAAAAGTATAGAAGGGAAAGGAACGGTTGAAGATTTGATAAACTTAAAAAAGGTTGTGCATGTAGATATGACAGATCCCTACTGTCCCGAGATGAGAGCCATACTTAAAGCTGTACTATCCGATAGGGGCTACCCCTTTAAAGAGAAGGGTGTATATGTATGTACGGAAGGTCCCCGTTTTGAAACGCCTGCGGAGATAAGGGTATTTAAAAAGTTGGGAGGAGATGTGGTGGGTATGACCGGATACCCGGAAGTGGCTTTGGCACGGGAGCTTGCACTCTGTTATGCATCCCTTTGTATCTCCGCAAATCCCGCGGCGGGTATAGCGGATTACAGACTTACGAGCGAAGAGGTTATAAATATGATGAAGGCGAAGACAACCGAAATAGGTGAAATAATTAAAGCCCTCACTATTAAAATGACCGATACATGCTCCTGTAACTGCAGTAAAGTCCTTGAAGGGGCGGAGATTTAAATTGCCTTGGGTTTACATGCATCAATAAGCTCCTGAACAGTGGGTATGCCCGATGCTGTGTACCTTTCCCTTACCCTCCGCATCCTTTCATCGTATGTTTCCTTAGTTCCTTTATAGAAAATACCTATAGGAACGGGAGCATCGGGGTTGTAGTAGTGGTCAAGATCATGAAAGGCAAGTTCCAACGCTTCTTCATAATCCGCAGGATCGTGACCCATCTCGTTTATATCCTTTGTCTTGTTTTTATAATATTTGAAGGTATCCACCTTATTAAAGGTAGGGCAGGGGGACAAAACATTGACGAAGGAAAAGCCTTTGTGTCTTATTGCCTCCTCAAATATATAAGCCATGTGCTTAGGATTTCCCGCATAGGTTTGGGCAACAAAGGTAGAACCGTATGCAAGCATAGTTGCTATGGGATTGAGGGGTGGATCAATACTACCGTAGGGTGTTAACGATCCGTAAAGTCCCTCCCTTGAAGTGGGTGATATCTGATTTTTTGTTAAACCGTAAATCTGATTATCCATGCATATAACAGTTATATCAATATTTCTTCTCGCGGCATGAGGATTGTGACCCGCCCCTATGGAAAACATATCACCGTCGCCCGTTTCAACCAATACGGTTAACTCGGGATTTGCCAGTTTTATCCCGACCGCAACCGGTATAGCTCTTCCGTGAAGGGTATGAACCGAATAGTTTTTCATAAATAAAGGTGCCCTTGACGAACAACCTATTCCGGAAACGGAAACTATATTCTCGGGAGGCAATCCCAATTCGGAGAAAGCCTTGGTAAGCGCTGCTATAACACCGAAGTGACCGCACCCGGGACACCATGTCGGTTCTATATCACTCCTGTAATCCGCCGGCTTAAGTTTAACATCCATCCTGTTACCCCTCAAATTATTCCATAAGATTTCTCACCATATATGTCGGAAGGCGTTAATCTACCAGCAGACATTTCGGGATTATTAATAAGATAATCAATAAAATCTTCCACCTCTTTCGGTATCATGGGCTCTCCTCTGTATATACAAAAAGAAACAGCATCAACACCCGCTTCCGCCTTCAGAATTTTGGCAAGCTGACCGCTCCAGTTCGTTTCGGGTATGGCAATCCTTTCACAGGAATTAACAAAACCTTCTATAAGATCCTTCCTTATAGGCCACAACAACTTCATATATAGAGCATTAATCTTTATACCCTTACTCCTTAACCTTTCTATGGCTTCCTTCGTTACAGAACCCGTAAGTCCCCATGTTATAACACCCACATCCGCCTTTGAGTAAGGCATATCAAACTCATAAAATCTTTCCGCATCCTCCCTCAGAAGTTTCACCAGCTTATTCATTCTCTTTTCCATCTGCCATGTTCTTATGTCGGGCCTGTTTCTCGGATCGGAATTCTCCTGATGCTCAAGACCAGTTATGGCATGTATAGCTTCTGGGTCACCAGGAATACCCATAGGCGTTATACCGTCCTCTGTAAATAGGGCAAACCTTAGGAATCTACCAGCCTTCTTAAATCTGCCTTCGGGATCCTCTTCTTTCCTGTAAATCCATCTGTTTTCAATCTTTATATTCTCCACCTTAGGGGTAGGAAAAGCCTCAGCCCTTAAAGAGAGGGATGCGTCCGTCAACAGAATAACAGGAATCTGATACTTTTCCGCAAGATTAAAAGCTCCCACCGTGAGGTAAAAGCTCTCCTCAACATTTATGGGAGCAAGTACAGCCCTCGGAATTTCACCGTGACCTCCGTATATAGCATGGAACAGATCTCCCTGTTCATGCTTGGTGGGCATGCCCGTGGCGGGACCGGTTCTCTGAACATCCACTATAACAACTGGAGTTTCTGTCATACCCGCATAGGAAATGAACTCCGTCATTAAGGATAAACCCGGACCCGAGGTTGCGGTCATGGACTTAACACCAGCAAAGGAAGCCCCTATAGCCATACCGAGGGAAGCTATCTCATCCTCCGCTTGGTAAAGCCATCCGCCCACCTTTATAAGATCTTCAACTATATAGTTCCCTACGGTGGTTGCGGGCGTTATAGGGTACGCAGCATAAAACTTACAACCCGCAACTATAGCTCCTTTTGCAACCGCTTGATTTCCTTCCATTATAACCACATCCTTGGGTTGGCGAGGGGAAGGGAATTTGTAAGGATCCACCTTTTTAAGATTTTCCCGAACATAATTTATACCGAGTTCCAAAGCTTTGTAATTAAGGTTTATTACCTCCTCTCCTTTCCTAATAAACCGCGCCTTAATAGAATCCCTTATAGATTGAGAAGGTATATCAAATAACCCACAAAGAACACCGAGGGCAATTACATTTTTAGTTATGTACGCCTTCATAACATCTTTGGCAAGCTCCGAAAGAGGAACGGGATAGAATATAACCCCCCTATGTTCCTCTGGTTCAAAATCGGAAGAATCATAAACAAGTACAGTGCCTTCCTTTAAATGCTTCTTATTGAAGAAGTAAGCTTCTCCGTTGAAGCAACAAAGAATATTAAAGGTATCCCCCGTAGAATAGAGCTTTTCGTCGGAAATCCTAACCGTTGATTGGGCGTATCCCCCTTTTATCTCCGCAGGAAAACTTTTGAAGTTAACAACCTCATAACCCGATCTTGCGGCAGCCTCGGTAAGAAAATCACCGGCTGATATAACACCCTCTCCGCCTTCGCCGCCTATCTTTATAGTTAAATCAAACCGAGCCATCCAACCTCCTTTTTCAGCAAAGCCCGATAGTGAACCTCCAATTTTACCGCTCCCAAGGTAGGTAAAATAGATAGCTCCTCCTACAGGCTATCACAAAATAGATTACTGAATCCCTACCAAAAAATCAACCTATTGATAACTTTTATCCTCTTTGTAAGGCTCTATCCTTATTAAAGCATCATCCGGATTTACCTGATCTCCGGGCTTGACAAATATTTTCTTAACAATACCGTCTATAGGAGCATGTATCTCATTTTCCATCTTCATCGCTTCAACTATTGCTATGGTTTGACCTTTCTCAACAGGCTGATTTTCTTGTACAAGTATTTTTACTACTTTACCTGGCATGGGAGTGGTAGCATCTCCCGGTTGAGAAGCCTTGGGAATACCCGTTTCTTCTTCGGAAGCAACCGCACTCGCACCGCCCGAAGGTACAGCCTCTTTTATCGGGGAAAGCTGAATTTCTTCAAGTCTTCCGTCAATTCTCACATAATATTTCCTCGGCTTTCCCGCTTCAGAATGGGCGCTCACACCCTCAACTTTAACCCTGAACTTCTCACCGTGATAGACTATATCAAACTCCACGGGTGCAGCATTGGCAAGGGTGCCAGCGGGAGCTTCGGTAACTTCGGGAAGTTCCTCAACAGGTTCGGGATGAAGCTCACCCTTTTCCCTCAAAGTAAGAAACTCCTTTGCCTGCATGGGGAACAGTATGTAAAGGAGTATCTCCTCATCCGTGGGTTCTCTGCCTATTATCTTAAACACTTCTTCTTTTGCTTTGTCCCATTCTTCCTGATCAGCCAAGTCACCCGGTCTTATGGAAAAGTCCGGTTCTTTGCCCGGTCCTAAAATCTTCTCCGCAAGCTCCTTAGAGATGGGGCCCGGCGGTTTACCGTATTTTCCTTCCACATAATCCCTAACTTCCTTTGTTATGGTTTTGTACCTCTCGCCAGTTATTACATTCAGGACCGCCTGAACACCCACTATCTGAGATGAGGGGGTAAGAAGGGGAGGATAACCGAGATCCGCCCCAACCCTGGGTACTTCTTCAAGGGCTTCTTCCATTTTATCAAGGGCGTTAGCCTCCATGAGCTGGGCAACCATGTTTGATATCATACCGCCTGGAATCTTATGTATAAGAACCTTTGCATTAACACCCGCATATTCTGTTTCATACTTCTTATACTTCTTCTTTATCTTCTTAGCTTCCTCCGCAGCCTCCGCTATCTTTGAAAGATCAAGTCCTGTATCAAAGGGAGTACCTTGAAGTGCTGCAACTATTGTTTCCGTGGCAGGATGAGAAGAACCAAAGGCTAAGGGTGAAAGTACTGTATCAAGCATGTCAACTCCCGCAAGGACCGCCATCATGTGGTTTATGGTAGCCATACCACTCATGTCGTGATTGTGAAGCAGGACAGGTATCTTACCTTCGGTTGCTTCCTTTAACCCCTTTATTATTTGATAGCATTCAAA